>NZ_CABSQO010000001.1:0-306683 GCF_902479755.1 uncultured Tissierella sp.
GTATGATTAATTATATTTAAGTATGATTAATTATATTTAAGTATGATTAATTATAAAATATTTTTATGCAAGCATAAAAATATGAGTTATATCAAAATGATTAAAAAAATCATTTTGATATAACTCATATTGAAAATCATAGGCTATTTCTAGATTGTTTTTTTAATTTGTCTTATGGATATTTAATATAGCTTCCCTATCAGCTTATGGTCAGTTTTATCAAATAGATATAGTTTAGTCTCATCTATAAAAATTTTAATTTTATCTCCTACGTTTTTATTCACTTCATAAGGTACCCTTGCAATTAGTTTCTCATCACTAATTTGAATATGAATATGAGTTTCTGCTCCCATATGTTCAACGATATCTACTATACCTACAAGCTCTTGGCAGTTTTTAATTGGTTCAATATGAATATATTCAGGTCTAATCCCTAAAATCATCTCATTTTGTTGTTCCTTCATATTTAATAAAAGCTTTGAAATCTTAAGTTTTAGTTTTTCATTTCCAAACTTCATATAAGCATTTTCATCGTCTATTGATATTTTTACATCTATAAAATTCATTTGAGGTGTTCCTATAAAACCTGCAACAAAAGTATTTATAGGATTATCATAAATCTCCATCGGGCTTGCAACTTGCTGAATTAATCCATCCTTCATCACTACGATCTTTGTTCCCATAGTCATCGCTTCTGTCTGATCATGAGTTACATATATAAAGGTTGTAGCAAGTTCTTTATGGAGTTTTATTATTTCTGTTCTCATCTGTACTCTTAATTTAGAATCTAGATTTGATAATGGTTCATCCATTAAAAACACATTAGGATTCCTTACAATAGCCCTTCCTAAGGCTACTCTCTGTTGCTGTCCTCCGGATAATGCCTTCGGTTTTCTGTCTAGTAATTCTTCAATTTTAATTAATTTCGCTACAAATCTAATCTTTAAATCAATTTCTTCCTTTGGTATTTTCCTAAGCTTTAAACCCATTGCCATATTTTCATACACTGTCATATGAGGATAAAGGGCATAATTTTGAAATACCATAGCTATATCTCTATCCTTTGATGCAACTTTATTAACTTTTTTTCCATCTATAACTAAATCCCCATTAGTAATGTCTTCAAGACCTGCCACCATTCTAAGAACTGTCGATTTTCCACAACCAGAAGGACCAACCAATACAATAAATTCCTTATCTTCTATCTCAAGATTAAAATCCTTTACTGCAAGTACATTTCCTGGATATACTTTTTTTATATTTTTAAATACTACTTCTCCCATATTTATCTCTTCCTCCCAGTACTTCATTATTGATCATTCTTATTATAAGTACAAATGTAATTATGCCTAATATGAAAAATGCCAAAGTAAGTAATTTTACTTTATTCAAAGTCATATCATAAAAATATCCATAACTACTTAGATTTATTTTTATAGAATCAGTTAGTGTTTGATAAAATTCAAAATCAAAAATATCATTAATTGGTAAGTATTTTCCAGGGATATTGAATTGAAATTTTATAACCCATTGTAATAAAAATATTCCACCAAATATTAATAATACTAATTTAATAGCTTCTTCAAGAATTTCACTTATCCTTAGATATATAATCTCCTTTAGATAATATATCTCAAGTTCTTTCTTTACACACCTGTTTATCATTTTTATTCTTCTTAGAAAGATTATTGCTATTAATATAAACAATAAAGAAACTATAAATAGCTTAGTTCCTCTATGCCACTCCATGAGAACTCTATTGGTATCGGAATAATCCATTATGTTTAATGCTTCTTTATTTATCTCTGGAATTCTAAACTTTAAATAGTCTATAAACTTATCTTTATAAAACTCGTCTTCAATACTTGCAGGTTTTTGTATAGAAATAATAGAAATATAATTATCTAGGTTGTTTTTTGCATATTCATAATCTATATATACTATATCCTTTTTATCTCTTATAAGCATATTACTTCCATTGATTTTATAAATATCTATAATTTCATAACTCTCGCCTTCTATTTCTATCATCTTCCCTATTGGATTAACTCCTCCATACCTTTCTTTGGCTAATCTATCACTTATTATAATCTGATTTTCATTAAGAAAAATATTTTCTCCATATATAAATTCCATTGATTCCAACTCATAATAATTTTTATCGATTCCCATAGCTGTTAAAGACTTTTCATTTAATACCGTGTCCTTTTCTATATATAAAACATATTTATAACTTTCATTGATATATTGTTCTTCTGACAAAATAAAAGGTAGAGCCTCACTGTCCTTATCAAATGATAACTCCACTCGTTGCGGGATCAAAGAAAACTCATCAATTAAACTTTTCTGAAAGAAGAACATAAAAGCAAGTATAACTATCAACCCTAATACCAATACAATTTCCTTTTTATTCCTCATAATCAGCACCTCTATTATCCAATACTCTTACGATTATTCCATCTATAATCGGTTTTGTAGATCTTTCAATAATCTGAGTTTCGGGAGAGAACCCACCTTGAATTGCTGCTTCTATTCCATTGTCTGCAATTACAGTAACTGTCATTTTTACTGCTTCTAGCCTCTCTCTTCTGGATTTTTCCTTCATTACTGTGTATATATATTTATTCTGTCCTCCTCCATAAATACAAGAAATTGGTATAATATTTGTATAATATCCTAAAGATGGGCTTGTATAATCACTAGGGTCGGATTTCATATCTCCACTTTTTATTCCAACTACTTCTACGGCAGGCATCATAATATAAGTGATCTTTTGAGTAAGTAAAGTAAATACTAACATAATAATCATAAAAATTTTAATTATTTTTAAAATATTCTCCTTGCCTTTCCCTTTCCTTTCTTTATTATACTCTTCATCTATTTTGATAAAACTTGTAATACCTATGCCATGAACTAAATCTTCATAGGAAAATTGATATAGGAGAATAGGCAGTATACTGAATAAAATTCCACAAGTAAAAGATATATTTCTAAATCTTTTGCTAGCATTTAAGGTGACTGCTAAGGGCATATCAATAGTATCTTTAATAAATACTAATGGCTGTTCAACCATAGACCAATAATTTATGAAGAGTAATATAGTCAATGCAGAAATTATTGATTTACATAGAGGTGCTGCTATTCGTAAAAAAAGACTAAACTCATTTAATCCATCTATCTTTCCTGCATCATATATTTCATTGTTTATTCCTCTCATATATTGGGCCATCAATATGGTTCCAAATGTGGAAAATATATTGGGAATTATTACAGCTATAGGCTTGTCTATTATATTCAATGTTTCTAAAGTAATATATTGGGCAACTATAGTTGCTTGAAAGGGCATAAGCATCAGCACTATATATAACCAATATAAAATATTTTTGCTTTTAAACTTAAATCTAGTAAAGCCATATGCACTTAATAGTGCGAAAGGTATATTAATACCTATAATCACAAATGTATATATTATAGAGTTCCAAAATCCTATAAAGAAATCTTCCGTTTGAAACAATGCTTTCCCATATTGTACTAGTGAAAAATTTCCATCTATGCTTTTAAAGGAATAAATTATCATAATCAAAATAGGGAGAATACATATCAATGAAAAAGAATAGATAAACATATTTTTAAATATTTTTTTAGCCATATTCCCCCTCCTAATGATTTAAATATTTATCTTGAAATTTTAAAAATCCTATTATAAGCAATGAAATCCCAACAACTACTATAAACGCAGCAGTACTTAATCTTTGATAATTTAATTTATAAAAATTATTGTTCATAAAGTTTTGCAGCAGATAAGCTGTATTTGGCGGTGTATTCCCATATAATGCATAAACTTCACGAAACATTGAAAAGGAGTTGATTATGCTTAAGATTACTACAAAGAATATAATGGGAGCTATAAGGGGAACTACTATTTTAGCTGCATATATTAAATTAGAATTTGAATCCAACAGAAATGCTTCTTTATATTCTTTTTCTAAAGATGTAATTGCTCCTGTAAAGATGATTAGCATATATCCTGTATTTTTAATTATATAGATTAATATTAAGGTTTTCATAGCGTTGTCTTCTCCAAAAAAGGAAACTGATTGATTGTTAAAAAAAACTAATATCTCATTTACTATACCATTATTTCCTAAAACAACTTGCCAGCCCATAAGAGCTGAAGCAACTGGAACTATCATAGGAGATAACATTGCCCATCTAGGAAATCTATATAATTTCTCTGACATCATAATACTTAAAGACAGAGAAAGCATAGTAACTATGGGAACTCCTATAATAATAAATTTTAGAGTATTCTTTGCAGCTAATAGGAAAGCTGGATTATTAAAAAGTTCTCTAAAGTTGGATAGTCCAACAAATTGAATATCTGAAATTCCCTTCGTAAATGTATAGTATAGACTTAAGAAAAAAGGTATGATATAAAATATGAGAACTCCCAATAATCCTGGCAAAATAAAATATAATCCAGATTTTCTATCCTCCAATTTCCTCAGCTCCCTTTAATGGCATATTGACATTTCTATTTTCAAATAACTCTTGGTATATATGGTTATTCTCCGACAAATAGTCATGCTCTCCACTATCTATAATCTTTCCGTCTCCAAAAACAAATATCTTATCACTCTCCATGATAGATGATATTTTATGACTAATAAGTAATATAATAGATTTTTTACTGTATTCTTTCATGATTCTTATAATATCTTTCTCAGCCTTACCATCAAGATTTGCTGTGATTTCATCAAATATATATATTGGTGTATCTCTAAGTAATGCTCGAACTATACTTAATTTTTGCTTTTGTCCGCTTGATAGTGTAGAGCCTCCTTCTCCTATAATTGTTCTATATCCTTCAGGCAAAGCTTTTATAAATTCATCTAAACCAACCTTCTTGCACATATCCTTTATATCTTCCTCTTTTAAAGACTCATCAGCCAATCTTATATTATTTATAATTGTATCATTAAAGAAAAATTCCTCTTTTTGAACATATGTAATATAACTCCTTATAGAATCATAGGGAAGTTCAGAATAGTTTTTCTCATTTATACAAATACTTCCTTTTTCTACATCATATAATCTAATTAATAATTTTGCAAATGTACTCTTACCGCAGCCATTTGAACCTACAATACTATATAAACCAAATCTGTCAATAGAAATATCCATGTTATTTAAAACATTTTCTTTTTCATGGTCATAGGTAAATGCGATATCTACACATTCCAAAACAGGCTTTTCTTCTTTTTCATATATTGCTTTATTACCAACCTCTGAATCCTCACTCATTACTTCAATAATCCTATTTAAAGATACTGCTACTTCTTGAAGACTAATATTTATATTAAATACTTGTGATATGGCAGAAAATAATTTATTTATATAAGTATTAAAAGATACCATCAAACCAATTGTTAAAATTCCATCCTTTATTAATAGGGCAGATAAATATATTACATAAAGGGAAGAAATCACTGTAATCAAACTATGGGCTAATTGTATAATATTTCCCAAATGTATGGATCTCCGTAAAAGCTTAAATTCTTTATTAATATAGCTTTTATATTTGTTATTAATTTTATCTTCTAACCGAAAGCTTTTGATCCCCGTATTATTTGAAAAAATTTCATTTTGGAAGCTAAAATATTCATCACTAAATTTTTTTCCTCTTTCTGCCAGCTCTTTAAAATATTTTCTAGCGATATATGTAACTAGAAAAGTTGCAGGTATATAAAATATTGCAACAGAAGATAGGCGAATAGAAATAGTTATTACAAAGTATAGAGAAACTGCAATATTAACAATTATATGCAGTATACTTGTAATTAAGTTGATTCCAAATGAAACTATGCTGTCGGTATCTCCATTTAGTCGAGAGATAAATTCTCCTGTTTCATATTTGTTATACGCTAAAGTTCTCATTCTTATCATTTTATCGAACAATTCTATTTGAGCATTTTTAGATAGTTTAAAATTAACAACTTGTCCTATATATCCCTCCAATATACTTAATAAATTAGTAAATAATGTTATAAAGAAATAAAGAATAATAATTTTAAATAATAAATCCATATCCCCCAATGTAATACTGTCCAGCATTTTGCCATATAAATAAGGGCTTATGTTTGCAACTAAAGACCCGATAAATATCAATACTATAATTAAAACCAAATACTTTTTACCTGTATAAATATACCTTTTAAAAAACCATTTCAGTTTTTCTTTATCTGTTTTATTTATATCCATGTTAGAATCACATCCTAAATATCATTTAAATAGTGATAAATATATTAAATTTGCCTAACTTAAATTTAAGTTAGGCAAATTTTTATTAATAAGTAAAATATATTGTCTATGCCTCAATTATATTAGTCATTATCTTTCTTGTTTCAAAATCCAACCACCAATTCTTGCCTTCCCACCTATACTTCTTAGCCATATTATCCCACCAAGAATTAAACTCATGAACTGTTTTTCCATAATCTTTTATTAACTTATCATAGAGTTTCTGATTGTCTGCCTCAACTATTTTAGTAAGATTTTCAAGTGCTATTTTCTTTTCAAATAAATCTTCTATTTCTTTAAACTCCCCATCATTTAGTTTCCAAACCTCTTTAGCTTTCATTTTGTCATTCCTTTCTTCTCACTCTAATTATTCTACTCATTTAGCCTAATCATTACATTTTCTGCCGCCCTTTTTAATGCTTCATAAAAAAGTGTTATTTCTCCATTCATATATAATCCTATCGGTTCTGAAATACTTAGTCTAAGGTAACCCATATTGTATAGATAATCGATTTTATGAAAGCTTTCTATTTATAGATTTGTTTTATTTTACTAATAGTAAAGCGAAAGCTTATCAGTTTGCTTAGACAATTCCAATGAACTTTTTCCAACAATTAGAACAAATTATTATTTGCAATAGGACCTGCCCCTCTTGCACATGTTTCTGCACAATTCATAGTACATGCATCGCTACATGTACCTACACATGCAAATCCACAAGCATATCCACAACTGTATTTGCAAGTTGCTGTACAAGATGATGAACAATTTGTATAATCCTTAGTTGATATTAAGTTTTCTAAATTATTTTTAAAACATTTACTTTGGTATGACATTATAATCTCCCCCTTATTAATTATTCATTTCCCAATTATACTTCTTAACCATATTATCCCACCAAAAATTAAATTGGTGAACTGTTTTACCATAATACTTTATTAACTTATCATAAAGCTTCTGATTATCTGCATCAACTATTTTAGTAAGATTTTTAAGTGCTATTTTCTTTTCAAATAAATCTTCAATTTCTTTAAACTCTTCACCATTTAATTTCCAAATCTATTTGATTTTCATTTATACCTTTCTTATTACTCTAATTCCCCTATTCATTTAGCCTAATCATTACATTTTCTTCCGCCCTTTTCAATGCTTCATCAAGTGTTATTTCTCCATTCATATATAATCCTATCGGTTCTGAAATACCTAGTCTAAGGTAACCCATATCGTATAGATAGTTGATTTTATGAGAGTTTTCTAGCATAGCATTATTATATCCGTCTATATTGCTACCTGAAAGACGATGCATATATATGGCATCTGCTATCATTCTATCAACGCCTTTTTTACTAATAGGTATTCCTGTTCTATCTCGTGATGAAATAAACTGAATATCTTCTTCCAGTAAAAAGCTTAAAAACTTCCATGCATTTTCTTTCCTTTCGGAACGGTTATTTATCGAGTACATCATCATACTATAGCCAGTCCTATTATCATTTTTTTCTCCAATAAAACTTGGTATCACTCTGCTACTATTTGTCTTATTATATTCATTAAAATGAAATAATCTATCAGCATGATAAATACTTCTGTTAAATGTTAAAGCTAGTAATGAACCATGAAGTCTATCAGTCAAATTGTATTCCGCGTTACCAAGTACAAAATTTTTACTCTTACTGCAGTCTTTAAACTTTATCAAAAGGTCTTTAAACCACTGCTGATTTAAATTTACTTCTTTAGTTTCTAGATTAATAAGGTCTGGCATATTAGCTATAAGCAGATATTCCTCGAAAACATCCCAAGGACTTTTTCCTTCCATTTCTAATGTAAATAAATGTCTATCTGGAGCTTTTTCTTCTATTATCTTTACAATGTCTAATACTTCTGACCAAGATATATTGGTAAAATCTATATTAAGTCCTAATTGCTTTTCTAAATCTTCATTTAATTCATATTGATAAAACATATAATTAATAGGTAATCCCCTTATAGCGTTATTAATCTTAAGAGCATTTAATACATCCTTGTTTAAATCTTTGTAACTTTTATCCTTCTCTATTAAATCTGTTAAATTCATAAAGGCATCTGTTGCTAAAATATTATGGATTTCAATTCCTACTCCTCCCGTATGAACAATATCTCCTATATTTCCTTGGATAATGTCCAAAGTCAATTTAGATACACATTCTTCAGCATTTTCACCAAACTCATTTTCATTGTTATAGGTATAGTTATATTCAATATGTTCATCTGGATATTTAAGTTCATATCGTTTAATAGCTTCGTCCATAAAATCATTTCTATATGAATCAGTTATAATGACCGTTGTCTCTCTTTTCGGTCTTTCTCCTTCTTGTTTTGTATATAAATAATAGGAGCTTTTTATATCACTTAATTCAATGACGGTATCCCTCATCACCTTAGTTTTTAAAGAATAATAGATATCTCCATCTTTTTCCACCATAAAGTCCTTTATATCGTAATCATCTAACAAATATGTGGAATCTTTTCCAAATTCAAATATTGATTCTTTGAAACTTCCATCTTTAGCATGGAATACATTTAAATTTTTGTCAAATCCATATATAAATTCTCCATCTTCCGAAAAACGTATAGGATTTAATCTATAAGATATATTTCTAAATATTTCAGTTCCTTTTTCTGAATCAACCATGTAAAATCCATATGGCAAAGATGTAGAACCTTGTGTGGTAAATATACATCTCCCCTTATTATCTACATCAAAGCTACTTACACTTTCATATGAATATTTCAGCTCTCCCTCTTTTGTGAATATATGTAGAGTTGGTTGCGTATTAGTCTGAGCAGATAGATATATATAATCATCACTAACTCTCATGTGTTCAACCATTATATATGAATCATCAACAATCTTTCCTTTAAAATCCTTTAATTCTATATTCCCTTTTTTATTTCCCTTATTATCAAAAGAGCTAGCTATTATTTGCTTAATATTACTATCATATTTTATATTCCAAATTTCATCTTCATTGATGAGCCAATATCCACCCCTCAACGTAATATTATCCGGAATCTCATAAATATTTTCTTTAGACTTTATGTCTTGTAAAGAATCACCTTTAAATCTGACTATTTTCCCATTGTATTTAAATATTTTATCATAACCATTCCCTTCAAATATTGATTCATCTGCAAACTCTTCAACATAATAAAATTTATCAGTTTCTTTTTTTTCATTATCTTTGCTTTCTTGAAATGTTTCATCTCCGTTGCCATATTTATTTTCTTTATTATTATCTTTGTTTCTAATGATAATAAATACACCCGTTACAAGTATAATCAATAGTAATATTGATAATAAAATTGCTCTTTTTTTGTTATTTTCCACCATATCTCATTCCTTTAACTAATTTTTTTAAATCTAATTATATGTAGTTTAGTCGACTTGAAAATCAAGTCGACTAAACTTTCTTTGGTAATTACAGCAAATTATTATTTGTTATTGGGCCACTTCCACTTGCACAAGTCCTAGCACAACCATGAGCACAACTGTTTGAGCAACCACCACCACATGTGCTTATGCAACTATCATCACATGTTCCTGAACAGTCGCCAGTACAATCTGTTGCACAACGACTTTGACAACTATCCCCACATCTTGTATTACAACTTCCTGTACAACCTTTCCCACATGAATCCATTGGTGTAATAGGATTGCTAATTATATTTTGTCTAATCTTACTATTGTATGACATAGATTCTCTCCCTTTCTAATTATATTTGTGAAGTCCTAATGGACCTATCACCTTGTTAATATCCCTTTTTCCCAAACTTTTCTTTAGTTTTAAATCTTGATGTTTAAACCTGATATTTATAATAACCTGCGAACTCACTATTGTTTTTAAAAAACTTTGATATTGGATCTAAATAATCATTTTCTTTTATTTCCAATGTATTTTTACTAGGTATTATTGAACAATTCTTAAACTTACTTTTTAAATCTAAAGAAACTACTCTCTCTATATGACTTTTCCTACACTGAAATGATGGTGAAACATTATACTCTTTTGTATTTTTTTTATTAATATAAACGCAATCCCTACATTGATATGCATCACAGATTCTACAAAGATTATTATTCTCAATCCCATATAAGTAACTGCCATATTCCTTTATAATTCCTTCTGTAACTTCTCCAATAAAACCATCTTCAATATTTGAAAAATCAGCACAACAAGTATATATTTTACCTAATGGAGATAATACGAATGTATTTTCTCCTGCCTGACAATTATCATGTTTGTCCAAAAACAAAATATCTGTTAATATGTTTATCTCCTTGAACCTCCCTTCATTTTCCCATATTTTTATAATTTTATCACTTATCATTTCCATCTGCTGTCTATATTCTTCTTCATTAAAATGCCTATCTAATTCTGTTATATTTATATTAATCCTATTCGAAAATTTGATTAACTCATCAATTGCTTCATTTAATTTTTTTATTTCATCTTCTCTTACATTTAATATTATATTGTCAATAAATATTTTTTCATTCCAAACATTCTCCATATCATATACTGGTAAAATTCGTCTAAATTCTTGTTTTTGTGCTAGATTATAATACTTTATAGGAACTATATGCAATATGTCATAACCTATATATTCTTCTTTTGTTCTCAAAGTTTTTCCACTTTTTCCATGAACAAATATTGGCATCATAAAATTTTCTTGTGCGTAATTTAAACCTTCAAGAATTACACTATCACTCATTTCATTATCATTTTGATTTTGATTTTCATGGCAACAATAAGTTATGTAGTCGTCTGACAATAAAAAGTAAAATGACTTTTTATTTATCTTATTATTTTCTCTTTCTATTCCATGCACATTATATAACTTAGAAAAAAAGTAATTATTCGCTCTGACTCTAGCCTTATGCATATTACATATATATTTAGCACGGTAAAAATTAGTAGGTACTGGAGCTTCATCATAATTAAAGCCTTGGCAAAAACCACAGCCTGTAGCTATATCACAATTTAAGCACTCAGAATCACTTTGAATCCGATTAGTAGATAGTACAAAAGGTCTAACCTTTTCCATGTCTATTCCATTCTTTATATCACCTACTGACCATTCTTCATGATTATTTAATGAGTACCCATAGTACCTGATGCAAGGGTAGATATTCCCATTTGGTGACAATGCAATCATCTTTCCAGCTCCGCAATAAGTCTTATCCATATCTTCTTCGTCATAAGGATATCCTATTGTTTCATCAAAGAAAGAACAGTGATAGCCTTTGTCATATAATTTATTGTCTATTACGTAGTCTGCCAAATTTTTTAATTGCTCCTCTAAAACCTTATCATCACCCTTTTTCCATACATTTTCAAAAACAACATTAGCATTGACTTCTTTTATGCCTCTATTCCATAAAGATAAAACACTGTCATATAATAAAGGCAAATCATCACTTGCAAAAGTTACCTTCGTTGCCCCTCTAAATTGCCTTAACCATAAATCAATATTGTCATTTATTTTATCAAAGGAACCTGAACCATCAGGAAAAATTCTTTGCATATCATGTTTTTCCTTAGTTCCATCTACTGATATAGTTATGGACATTTTATTAAGATTTTTCTTAATGAGTCTTTGAACTTCAAGCGAGGAGTAATTAACTCCATTAGTACAAATGCTTATTCTATAGTTCCAATACCAATCATGATCTAATTCAAATGCTCTTAGCTTAAAATAATCTGCTATTCTATCAATAAGATTGGCTTCTATTAATGGTTCTCCACCAATAAATTCTAAGATTACAGCTTCTGAATATCTCATCTCATCAGTTGTAAGTAGACGATCAATAAAAGCTTTAGCAGTATCAAAATCCATCTTATTATCAGATTTTTTGTGAGTTATATAACAGTACTTGCACCTCAAGTTACAATCATCAGTAACTACGAATGTGACTGTCTGTGCTCTATCAGCGTGCCAGCTCCCAACAGACTTTCCAAAGGTATAATTATCACTATTCATTTTTCTCCTCCTCATTTATTCTTATATATACATAAACTATATATATTTATCCACTTTCCCTATAGAACTACAAAAATCATACTAACAATTATTTCCACTTGTTAAGTTATGGTCATTATATCCTACTACAAAAAAGCTGTCAACCCATTGAATTCACTATCTTCTCGACAAACTTCGATATATTTTGTCAAATAAACACAAACTAGTCAAATTTACATTTATAAATCCTAACTAGCTTCTATCTTAATCCAATTCTTTAATTACATACTCACGTCTAAATTACTTACGTAAGCGTTAAATAGACCACATCTCTCAATGATATAATCTATTTCGTGTCATCTTCTTTGGTAGAAAATTTGTATTTATTCTAGCATATAGATGTTTTAGTTAAACCTTTATTCCATGGATAATCTAATTTACTAGATTTTGCCTTGATAAGTCTATTCCAAAGTTTTCTATCTACTTCTTTCATCCGAAATACCTATTTCGTCAATATTAAAGAGATTATCTTATGAAAATGGATAGATTAAAATGTGGGCTAATTTATCCTATTTTCAAAGAAAAAAGAACCCATCACGAGTTCTTTCAATTATATTATCTAGCTGATTTGAGTCTTGCAATATCTCTCCAATTTTCTGCAGTGTTTATCTCTATTCTTGATATATTAGATTTTATATCTGCAAGTTCTTGTTTTACTTCATGTTTAAACTCTGTTAAATCAGCAGTTTGTTCTATTACTGCTTCTAATTTTATAAGAATTTGTTTTTGTCCATCTTCTAGACCTCTTTGTCCTAATCCTAAGCTCTTTTGTCCCTCTTCTAGACATTTTTGCCCTAATTCTAGATTCTTTTGTCTTTCTTCTAGACCTTTCTGGCCTACTTCTAAGTTCTTCTGCCTTTCTTCTAGGTTCTTTTGTCCCTTTTCTAGACTTTCTAACTTCTCCAACACTAATCTTTGAAATTCATCAGTAGTCATCAGCACAAACCTCCCTTTATCCTTATTCTCCATTATATCCCTAAATATAATTATATATTAACAATAATTATTATACAATGAAATTTCATTCCATAATTCAACTTTGATCTTCTAATAATAATATTCATTGTTTATGTAGATTCCCAATGCTATAATAAGAGTAAATTTAAAGATTTAAGGAGGAACTTTATGAAGTTAAATTACAAACGGACCTTTTTTGTAGGACTAGCATTTTTATCTATTTCTGCATTTTGGCAATTATATGATAATATTATACCACTTATTTTACAAAACACCTTTAAAGTTGGGGAAACTATGACAGGCACCATAATGGCTGTTGACAATATCTTAGCTTTATTTTTACTTCCTATTTTCGGTGCTTTATCCGATAGAATAAGGACTAGATTTGGAAGAAGAACTCCTTTTATCGTTATAGGTACAGTCATAGCAGTTATCTCTATGATGATGATTCCTATTGCAGATAATAATCAAAATTTCATATTGTTTTTTATATCTTTAGGTGTGGTACTTCTTTCTATGAGTATCTATCGTTCACCTGCAGTTGCTCTAATGCCTGACATCACACCTAAGCCTCTTAGAAGTAAGGCAAATTCCATAATTAATCTCATGGGTGCAGTAGGGGCCATTTTTACTCTTGCAATGATTAGTATATTGATTCCAAAAGAATCTTCACCTAATTATACAAATATCTTTTTATCCGTTGCTATTCTAATGGTAGTTGCAGTTGGTATTCTTGTAATTACCATTAGAGAGAATAAATTAGCTAAAGAAGTATCAAGTACTGATTGTACTGAAGATGAAGAATCCAATTTAGATAATCTAAATGAAAGCATAACTATGGATAAAAATGTAAGGCGAAGCCTAAATTTTATATTTGCATCAATATTTTTATGGTTTACAGCATATAATGCTGTCACTACAGCTTTTTCTAGATATGCAATAACGGTTTGGGACTTACAAGGTGGTGGTTTCGCAAATGCCCTTATGGTTGCAACAGGTGCTGCAATTCTATCTTATATCCCTATAGGAATCATATCTAGTAATATAGGTAGAAAGAAAACTATTATTGGTGGTATTGTAATTATGAGTATTTCTTATTTCTTTGGATTTTGGTTTAAGACTTACTCTCCCTTAATCAATGTGGTATTTGCATTTACAGGTATTGGATGGGCGGCTATTAATGTGAATTCATATCCAATGGTTGTGGAGATGGCTCGTAGTGCTGATGTAGGAAAATATACTGGCTTATATTATATATTCTCTATGTCTGCACAGGTTTTTACTCCAATATTATCTGGATTTCTATTAGAAAATATCTCTTATAGGACACTATTCCCTTATTCATTTGTATTTTCTTTGTTATCCTTGGGCACAATGTTGATGGTTCGTCATGGTGATTCTAAGCCACCAAAGAGAAAAAGCACATTGGAACATTTTGATGTAGAAGATTAGTTTATAGGAGGTTATTTAATGTTTTTCTATATTCTTGGTATCATTTTAATGGTAATTATTCTTTACCTTCTTGCTATTATGCCAGAAACACTAAATAGACCTGACTTAAGCTTATTTTATAAAAGATATTATGCTCATAGAGGCTTTCATAAAGAAAAGTTTATTGCACCTGAAAATTCTATGGCTGCATTTCAGCTGGCAATAAATCATGGATTTGGAATTGAGTTTGATATACAGTTATCAAAAGATCGTGTTCCAGTTGTATTTCATGATTTTAATTTAAAAAGAGTCTGTGGCATAGATAAAAATGTAAATGAATTGACTTTTCAAGAATTAAGAGGACTTACCTTATTTGATTCAAAGGAAAAGATTCCTCATTTAAAGGAAGTAATTGATTTGGTTAATGGACAAGTACCTCTAATAGTGGAAATAAAATCCAGATTTAATTATCTTTCAATTTGTAGTATAGTTGCATCTTATTTAGATAATTATAGTGGGGGATATTGTGTGGAATCTTTCAATCCTTTAGCTGTACTTTGGTATAAAAAGAATAGACCACAGGTTGTTAGAGGACAGCTTTCTACAAATTATTTAAAGAGCGAAATTAAACAAAGTAAAATATTTTCTTTTTTATTACAGAACTTAATGTTTAACTTTATTACCAGGCCTCACTTTATTTCATATAACTACAAATATCATGATAACTTATCTTTTATTTTGTGTAAAAGACTTTATAAAGTCACCACTATTGCTTATACTATTCCTTCAAAAATAGAATTAGACAATTATCTTAAGTATTTTGATTTGTTTATTTTTGAAAATTTTTTACCAGATAATCCTTTGAATTAAAGATAATAGAAAATAGCTAAGATTATAATCTTAGCTATTTTCATATTATAATTAATTTTCTGCTAAAAACACATTAATATCAAATTCACCAATATGGGTTTTTAATGGTAGAAGAAGTGCTAATTTATTTGCCATAGAAATAGACTTATATTCGCCTATGATTATTTGTGGTGGAGCAATATCACATATGTAATTATATTCAGTTAAATTTGTTACTGCATTGCCTCCAATAATATTTGCAACTTCACCCAAAGCTGAAGATACAAAGTTGTCTATTTCATGCATTTCCATTCCTGACATTATTCTAACCATCTCTAAAGTCATATCACTAGTAAAACTAAAAAGAATCGTGCCTTTCAAATCTCCTGTGACTCCAAGAATAACATTGGCATCTTTGCTGCAAACCATGCCCTCTATAGCCTTTAACTGTCCCTTCTCTACATCTGTGTCAAGCATTAATCTAAATACATCCTGAGTTGCCTTATAAAAGGAGTTTAAGTATTCTGCCTTCATTGTGCTTGTCCTCCTTTTTCATTTGCATATTCTCCAATTTTTTGATCCATTTTTCCCACATGCATGATTAGCCATGTCATAAGTTTAGCACTGAATTCTTGTATTTTTTCCTCAGTAAATCCTCCTTGTTCAAAGATTTTAACATAATCATTGATTACTTCTTTAAATTTTCTATGTGCTTCTTTATGTATTTCAATATCTGGATAATTAATTTTTTCTTGATACGCTTCTTCATCATCAAAATGGAATATTACGTATTCTTGCATAAATTCCATTGTTTCTTTTACCTTATCTAATCTTTCATTCCAATCACTTTTACTTTGAACAATTTGTATAAATTCTGATAAACGTTTAAAGAGTTCTTTGTGCTGCTCATCAATTAATTCTACACCAACTTTATATTTATCTTTCCACATCATTTTTAATCCCTACTTTCTAACTTCATAATAATTATAATATTTAATTATATACCCCATAATTTGATATATTACAACAATAGCTTACACTTAATGTTAAAAATCAATAGCTTTGATGTGGCTCATGCTCTTAAATATTATATTATAATATCTAGTATCTCAGTATCTTGTGGCTGAAGAAAATCTATAAATTTATTACCTACCTGCACTATAGGCTTAGTTTCATTTTGAGGGTGTATATAGACTATTATTCCTGTTGAACCATCACTTAGTAAGACCTTATTTCCAACATAAAATCTAGATATATTCTTTAAAAAGACTTGAGTAATATTAGGGTCTAATGAGGTGAAACTTTCACGTCTAAGATAATCTGCGGCTCGTAGTGGCGAATCCTTATCTTTATACACTCTATTAGATGTAATAGCATGATATATATCGCATACAGCCATTATTTTTGCATATTCATGTATACTATCTCCTTTAGCACCATAAGGATAGCCTGTCCCATTGATTTTTTCGTGATGCTGCAATATACCCTGTAAAATATCTTCATTAAATCTGTTAGTCTCTAATAGCATTTCATAACTATAAAGAGGATGTTTTTTCATTTCTTCATACTCTTCTGCACTCAATATACCCGGTTTCTTCAATATTTCATCCGAGATCTTCAACTTTCCAATGTCATGAAAAAGCCCAACTATAGATAAATCCATAATTTTATCTTGAGGATAATTTAGCCATTTTCCCAAAGTTATAGCTAATATGCTTACACCTAAACTATGATTAAATGTATAGTCATCTGTCTTTCGAAGCAATCTCATCTGAGTAAGTATATCTCTTTCTGAGGCTATTTCCTTAACAAAGCTATTCATCTCAGAAATTACCTTATCTGATTTTAATTCTTTACCCTCTTTAATCTCATTGAATATATTATCCAGTCTATTTTCTACCTTGGAATATTCTCTAGCAAATCCATCATTGCGAATTCCTTCAGGTATTTCTTCCTCTCTAACAAATACAAAATGTATTCCATGAATATTTAGTTTATCAATGAAAGCCTTTGTTATAGCGGTGTTCTCTGGTATCAATACTGCACCTGTTTTTATATCTACTACGTCCTTGTCCAAGAGCATTCCTATTTCTAATTTATCAATATTAATGAGTTTCCCCAATATACACACCTCCACTGAGATTATATATTACTATTGATCTAATTTATTTTTACACTCTAAAAGGAATAAGGGACTCTTAGTCCCTGTTTCTTATAACCAATAGGAAAGTTCTGCTTTAATACCTAATATCAAGAACTTGACCTAATTGAGTTTTAAGCAAATTATCGAAATCTTTGATTTCATGCAAGTCGCTTATGCAGTGGCCAAGAAAAGTTTCTAACTTTTCCTTAGAGGCTTTTCTTATTCTTCTATTATGCCTAATTTTTTTAATACAATATTGTATCCTTCTGAACCATAGTTCAAAGCCCTATTTATTCTACTTATCGTTGCAGTACTAGCACCTGTCTCAGCTTCTATTTCATTGTAAGTTTTATTAGCTTTAAGTAATTTCGCAACCTCGAGCCTTTGTGCTATTGCTTGAATCTCCTTTATAGTGCATATGTCTTCAAAAAACCTATAACACTCTTCCATATTTTCTAAAAGTAAAATCGCTTCAAAAAATCCATCTACCTGATTGGATTTTATCTTTGAATTAAATTCCATATCCTGCCCTCCTAATAAATTATAGTTTCATACTAACGTATTCAAGTGTAAAGTGATAATAATAGCTGGGACTTTGCCCAGCCATTATCTAGAACAATCCTACTATTTCTCCACTTGGTAATATATCAATATTATTTGCAGCTGGAACTTTTGGTAATCCTGGCATTGTCATAATTTCTCCTGTTAGGGCTACTAAGAAACCAGCACCTCTAGATACTTTTATGTCTCTAACAGTAATGCTAAATCCTCTAGGTCTGCCAAGTAAAGTCGGGTCATCTGAAAGTGAATATTGAGTTTTTGCCATACAGATTGGCATCTTGTCAAATCCTAATTTTTCTATATTAGCTATTGTTTTCTCGCAAGCCTTAGTGAAGTCAACTCCATCTGCACCATAAACTTCCTTAGCTATCTTTTCAATCTTAGTCTTGATTGAATCTTCTACATCATATAAAGGTTTAAAGTTAGACTCTTTTGTTTCACATACTCTTACTACAGCTTCAGCCATTGCTACTCCGCCTTCGCCACCTTTACCCCAAACTTCTGAAAGAACAGCTTCTGCACCTAATGATTTACATCTTTCAAGTACATAGTTAAGCTCAGCT
The DNA here is from genome assembly GCF_902479755.1 of uncultured Tissierella sp. Lineage (NCBI taxonomy): Bacteria > Bacillati > Bacillota > Tissierellia > Tissierellales > Tissierellaceae > Tissierella > uncultured Tissierella sp. Next base: position 18,865 of record NZ_CABSQO010000001.1, read on the forward strand.
TCTGTGTCTGTTGGGAATTTGTTAATAGCTACTACCGCTGGTACTCCAAATTTATTGATATTTTCTATATGTTTCTCTAAGTTTTCAAACCCTTTAGCTAATGCTTCTAAGTTCTCATTACCTAGTTCATCTTTCTTAACTCCACCATTGTATTTTAACGCTCTTACTGTAGCTACTATAACGGCAGCATCTGGTTTTAATCCACCGAATCTACATTTGATATCGAAGAATTTTTCTGCACCTAAGTCTGCACCAAAGCCTGCTTCTGTTACTGTGTATTCTGCCATTTTTAAAGCTAATTTTGTAGCTAGCATTGAGTTACATCCATGAGCTATATTTGCAAATGGTCCACCATGAATTAATGCTGGTGTGTTTTCTAATGTTTGAACAAGGTTAGGATTAACTGCATCTTTCATAAGTAATGCTACAGCACCTTGAGCTTGTAAGTCTTTTGCAAATACTGGACTTCCGTCATATTTATATGCTACGATAATTTCTCCAACTCTAGCCTTGAAGTCTTCTAAGTCTTTTGATAAACAGAAGATTGCCATTATCTCTGAAGCAACTGTTATATCAAATCCATCTTCTCTTGGCATTCCATTTGGTTTTCCGCCTAATCCGATTACAATATCTCTTAATGCTCTGTCATTCATATCAAGAACTCTTTTCCAAACTACTCTTCTTGGGTCAATGTTTAATACGTTTCCTTGATGAATGTGGTTATCTAATAAAGCTGAAATTAAATTGTGAGCTGTAGTTATTGCGTGGAAGTCACCTGTAAAATGAAGATTGATATCTTCCATAGGTACTACTTGAGAATATCCACCACCAGCAGCACCGCCTTTAACTCCAAAGCTAGGTCCAAGTGAAGGTTCTCTAAGTGCTGTTATTGCAGTTTTACCTATTTTATTTAATCCCATTGAAAGACCTATATTTGTAGTAGTCTTACCTTCGCCTGCTGGAGTAGGATTAATTGCTGTAACTAAAACTAGTTTTCCGTCTGGCTTGTCTTTTAATTCCTCTAAAAGTCCTAAAGATACCTTTGCCTTATACTTTCCATAATGTATAAGTTTTTCTTCGTCTATCCCTAACTTCGCTGCTACCTCAGATATAGGTAACATTGTTGCCTCTTGAGCAATTTGAACATCTGTTTTCATACTTAATCCTCCTTGTGTTTATTTTTGTACTAACTATTATTTAAATTACCTAAGTAAATTATACCCGAATTAATATATACCCTTTTTAATATGGTCAATCACTTTTATTCCAATTTTCTAATTTTTTAGCCTATTACTAATGAATACTTAAACTACAATTACTATATAGTATTATAACAGAACAATAAGATTTTGGAAATCTTTTTCAACAAAAAAAGCAGGTTTTATCCTGCTCTATGAGTTAATTAATTGACAATTGTAGTTTTCCCAATATCCTTCCTATAATTCATACCATTAAATTTAATTTTATCTACATTTGAATAGATTTTTTTTCTAGCTTCTTCAATAGTATGTCCTAAACTAGTAACAGATAAAACTCTTCCTCCATTTGTAATTAAACTTCTATCTATTTTCTTTGTTCCATTATGAAAAAGTATAATATCCTTATCTAGCTCATCTACTCCAGTAATTATAAATCCTTTTTCATATTCATTAGGATACCCCTTAGATGTAATGACTACAGTAACACAAGCCTTCTCTTTCCATATTAAATCTGATTTTTCTAATGTTCCATCTATTGTATTTTGAAATATATCTATTATATCTGATTCAAGCCTTGGGATTAATACTTCTGTTTCAGGATCACCAAATCTTACATTAAATTCTAAAACCTTAGGCTCATCACCTACTATCATCAGACCAATAAATAATATTCCTCTAAAATCCATTTTTTCTGAATCTAATCCGACTCTTATGTTATTAAGTATATTTTTTTCAATTTTTTTATTTAACTCATCATCAAAAAGCGGACTAGGAGAGAAACAACCAACTCCTCCTGTATTTGGTCCTTCATCGTTCTCATATATTTTTTTATAGTCTTTAGCAGATTCCATTGGAATTATTTTATCCTTAGTAACTATACAAAGAAGAGAAGCTTCTATACCATCTAAAAATTCTTCTATAACAACCTTTTCTCCCTCAGATCCAAATACTTTTTCTCCTAAAATATCTTTTAATGTATTCATTGCTTCATCTTCACTCTGGCAAATAACTACACCTTTCCCGGCACATAGTCCATCTGCCTTTATAACTAATGGATAAGTGAATTCCCTAAGTCCTTCTATTGCTTCATTTAAATTAGTATATGTCTTATATTTAGCAGTAGAAATATTATATTTCTCCATAAATCCTTTAGAAAAATCCTTACTACCTTCAAGCTCAGCACATTCCTTGTTAACTCCAAAAATTTTCAATCCTTTTTCTTGGAATTTATCTACTATACCTAGTACTAAGGGTAATTCCGGCCCTACTACAGTTAAATCTATATGATTTTCCATAGCGAATTGAACTAACTTATCTATTTCATCAACATTTATAGCTATATTTTCAGCTATATCAGCAGTTCCACCATTTCCAGGTGCACAATAAATCTTACTTACTTTCTGACTCTTAGCTATTTTCCAACATAATGCATGTTCTCTACCACCACTGCCTATAACTAATACTTTCATTTTCTTACCTCCTAGGCATTAATGTTTGAAATGTCTTATACCAGTGATTATCATAGCAATACCATTCTTATCTGCTTCTTCTATTACTTCATTATCCTTTAGTGAACCCCCCGGTTGAATTATTGCTGTAATTCCTGCCTTAGCTAATAATTCTATGGAGTCTTTAAATGGAAAGAATCCATCAGATGCTAAGACTGCTCCTTTGACCTTTTCCCCTGCTCTTTCTATTGCATTCTGCACTGCCCATACCCTATTTACTTCCCCAAGACCAATACCTATGGTTGCTTTATCCTTAACTATGACTACTCCGTTGGATTTTACACTCTTTGCAGCTTTCCAAGCAAATAATAAATCTTCCATCTCTTCCTTAGTAGGCTGATTCCTGGTTACTACCTTTAATTCTTCATTTAATAAAATATTATCTTTATCTTGTATTAGTAGTCCACCTAATACTTTCTTTATATCTAATTCTTTATATTCCCTGTCTGTAATATTGTTTATCTGTAGGATTCTTATATTTTTCTTTTGAGTGAGTATTTCTAATGCTTTTTCAGTGAAAGATGGAGCCATTACTATTTCTATAAAAATTTCATTTATTTTTTCTGCAACCTTCTCATTTATTTCTCTATTAGCTGCTATTATTCCTCCGAATATAGATACCTTATCACATTCATATGCTTTTTCATAAGCTTCTAGTATGTCTTCTCCACTTCCAATACCACAAGGATTAGCATGCTTTACAGCCACTACAGTAGGTTCATCAAATTCTTTTAGTGCTTCAATACAACCATTTCCATCATTAATATTGTTGAAGGAAAGTTCCTTTCCATGAAGCTGTATTGCTCCTGCTAGAGTTCCTTCTTTCTTCCCTACTTCCCTGTAAAATGCTGCTCTTTGATGCGGATTTTCTCCATACCTTAACTCTTCCTTGGATTTATAGGCCAAAGTTAATCTCTCTGGGAATATAACCTCTTCTATTTCATTAAAATAATTTGATATTAATGTGTCATAATAAGCTGTATAGTTGAAAACCTTTCTTGCTAAATATTGCCTTGTTTTGAAGGTAGTTTCATTATTCTCCTTTAGCTCTCTTAGTACAATTTCATAATCGGAAGGATCTACTATTACTGTTACATCTTTATAGTTTTTAGCTGCCGCTCTAATCATAGATGGACCACCAATATCTATATTTTCAATGATCTCCTCGTGAGTTACACCTGATTTATTTATTGTCTCTTCAAAAGGATAGAGATTATTAATTACTATATCAATAGGATTTATTTTCATATCTTCAATTGTTTTTACATGATTATCATCATCTCTTCTGTACAAAAGTCCGCCATGAATATAAGGGTTTAAAGTCTTTACCCTTCCATCTAGTATTTCGGGGAAATTAGTTACATCTTCAACTTCCATTACTTTTATTCCAGCTTCTTTTAAAATTCTATAGGTTCCTCCAGTCGATATTATTTCCCAGCCTAGTTTCTCTATTTCTGAGGCAAATTCAACAATACCTTCTTTATAAAAAACACTGATTAATGCCCTTTTCATCATCTCACCTCTGTTTTATAATCACTTTTCTTCCTTCAATGATTAAACTACCTTCACAATATAATTTCACTGCCTGTACCAAAAGCTTATGTTCTATCTCTAGTACTTTTTCTTTTAAGGTATCCACCGTATCTTCACTATTAACATATACAATTTCCTGAAGTATTATAGGGCCCGTATCTGTTCCCTCATCTACAAAATGAACTGTAGCCCCTGTTATCTTTACACCATAGTCTAAAACCTCTTGATGTACCTTTTCACCATAATATCCTTTTCCGCAAAAACTAGGTATTAAGGAAGGATGGATATTTATTATTCTTCGATTAAATTCCTCTATAAATTCTTGAGATAGTACCTTTAAATATCCTGCTAAGACAATTAATTCTACATTTTTTGCTTTAAACTCTTTTATTAATTCTAGATTATATTCTTCTTCACTATTAAATAACTTTCTATCTAAATAAATGCTCTCTATTCCTGCATCTTTTCCCCTAGTTAAGCCATAAGCTTCTTTTCTGTTGGAAATAATTAATTTTATTTCTCCATCTATATTTCCATTTTTAATATTATCTATTATAGATTGTAGATTAGTACCTCCACCAGAAATTAAAGCACCTATCTTTACTGGTGACATAATACTACTCCCTCAGTACCTTTTTTAACTTCACCAAGTAATATAAATTCTTCTTTCTGCTCTTTTAAATATTTTGTAATATCATCTAGTTCATTTTTATCTACCGCAAGAACCATACCTATTCCCATATTAAAAGTACCGTACATCTCATCCTTAGCTATACCACCCCATTTTTGTAAAAGGTTAAATATAGTTGGAGTATTTATTTTAGCAGTGTCTATATGAGCTGTTAGTCCTTCTGGCAGCATTCTTGGAATATTTTCATAAAATCCTCCACCAGTTATATGGCTAAGACCTTTAATATTAAATTTCTGTACCAAGCTATATACTGGATTTGTATATATTCTAGTTGGTCTTATAAGTTCCTCACCTATGGTGCATCCTAGTTCTTCTATATATTGGTTTACATCCATCTTTTCTTTTTCAAATATTATTTTTCTAACTAAAGAAAAACCATTGCTATGAACTCCACTAGATGGTAATCCTATGATATAGTCGCCTTCTTCTATTGCAGATCCGTTTATTATCTTCTTCTTGTCTACTACTCCTACACAAAATCCCGCAACATCATATTCATCTTCTTTATAAAATCCAGGCATTTCAGCAGTTTCTCCACCAATTAGGGCACAACCTGCTTTGATGCAACCATTAGATACACCTTCTACAATATTTGCCATCTTTTCAGGAATAAGTTTTCCTGTGGCTATATAATCTAAGAAAAATAAGGGCTTAGCTCCTTGACAAAGAATATCATTAGCACACATAGCTACACAATCTTCTCCTATGGTATTATGTTTATCCATCATAAAAGCAAGTCTTAGCTTAGTACCTACTCCATCCGTTCCTGATACTAAAACTGGTTCTTCATAGGACTTAGTATCTAATTGAAACAAGCCTGCAAATCCACCTATATCTGATAAAACCCCTGGGATATGAGTTTTCTTTATCATTCCCTTTATAAGCTGTACCTCTTTATATCCTGCTTCTTTATCTACACCTGCATCCTTATAAGTTAAGCTCACTTTACACCCTCCTATTTTCAATTCACGATTCACAATTCACTAGATAAACAAACCCTAAAGGACTACTGAATTATACCCTGCGGGGCAAATATCAGTAGCTAAGTGATGAACACAAAATCAAAAACCATGATTTTGGTTCCCTACTTAAGTTCACAATTGTCGCGGTCTAGCTATGGGGTCTTTTTCTGGCGACCAGCGGTCGTTTCTCTAATTGTGCATTGTGCATTGTGAACTGTGCATTTGTTCTAATCCTCTATATCCAACTATTCAATATCATTAGATATAGGATAGCTGTTATTCAAGCATCCTGTACAAAACTCTTCTCCATCTGCTGCTTTTAACAATCCTTTGAGAGATAAATATTCTAATGAATCTACCCCTACTAATTCCTTTATTTCTTCCTTTGACATTTGGGCTGCTATTAAATTTTTTCTATTTGGCGAATCCATCCATAAATGACATGAATAAAGAACTGGCGGCGAAGATATTCTAACATGTATTTCTTTAGCTCCTGCATTCCTTATCATTTCGATAGTTCTTTTTATGGTAGTTCCTCTCACTATAGAGTCATCTACCAATATTACCCTTTTGCCTTCAACATTTTCCTTTAATACGTTAAGCTTAATTCTAACTCCCTGTTCCCTTAAATCTTGAGTTGGTTCTATAAAGGTTCTACCTACATATCTATTTTTTATTAAGCCTTCAGCATAAGGAATTCCTGATTCCTCTGCATATCCTATGGCTGATATCGTACCAGAGTCGGGAGCACCTATAACAATATCCGCATCTACGGCTGCTTCTCTGGCTAACTGTTTTCCAGCCTCTATCCTTGATAGGTAAATACTCTTTCCGTCTAATTTACTGTCTGGTCTCGCAAAATATATTATCTCGAATAAACATGGGTTCTTACCTTTAGGCTCCTTCCTTATGGACTTTAATCCGCTTTCATCTATAACAACAATCTCTCCTGGCTCTATATCTCTTATAAATTCAGCTCCTATAGTATCAAAGGCGCAAGTTTCTGATGCTAATATATAATCTTCTCCAAACTTACCCAAAGAAAGAGATTTCACTCCATAAGGGTCCCTTGCACCTATTAATTTATCCGTTGTCATCATAACAAGCCCATAGGTTCCCCTTATTGCATCTAAGGCCTTTATTATAGCATCTTCCACATTGTCCTTGTGATATCTTGCTATTAGGTTGGCTATGACTTCTGTATCTAATTGAGATTGAAAAATTGTACCATTATCTTCTAACTCATCTCGTAACTTTTCAAAGTTTACTACAGCTCCGTCATGAGCCAATGCTAGTGCACCTCTCTTATATCCTACAACTAAGGGCTGTGCATTTACAGTAGTTGTATCCCCTACTGCAGCATATCTAACATGTCCTATGCCAATATTTCCTCGAAGTCTTTCCATAGTTTCCCTTGGAAAGACTTCATGTACTAATCCTAAATCCTTAAAATAATCAACAAAGCCATTGTTATTTACTGCAATACCTGTACTTACTTGACCTCTATGTTGTAGTGCATATAAACCATAGTATATTATTTTTGATACATCATTTCTTTTTTTGCTATAAATTCCTACAACTCCACTCAAGATTGCACCTTCTCTCTAGTTAGTTTCTATGCGCAGTTTCGCAACTCAAATTTATTTGCTCGCTACGCTTGTTGGGTTAGGTCATTTCCCGCAGTCTCACTGCACAAATTCATTTGCTCATTGTCATTCGCATGAATTTGGCGTTCGTTGCGTTTGACCTACATCAGCTCACTACTTTCGCTGTGTTAGGTCATTTGCCACAGTTTCGCAACTCAAATTCATTTGCTCTCTAACGGTCGCATGAATTTGGTGCTCATTGCGTTTGACCTACCTACAACTCGCTACGCTTGTTGGGTTAGGTCATAATCAATTTTTTCTACTTCTTCTGCCATCTCTTTTTTATATTCCTTGAATTTTTCCCTTAATTCAGGATATTTTATAGAAAGCATCTGAACAGCTAGAAGTCCTCCGTTTTCTCCTCCATCTATGGCTACAGTAGCTACTGGAACACCCTTTGGCATTTGTACCACAGAAAGAAGTGAATCCAATCCATCCATAGTGGAGGATTTAGCAGGGATTCCTATTACAGGAAGAGGGGTTACTCCTGCTAATACTCCAGCTAGATGGGCTGCTTTTCCAGCTATGGCAATAATAACTTCTGTATTGTTTTTCTCAGCATTTTCAGCAAATTCGACAGCCTTATATGGAGTTCTATGAGCTGATATTACTCTGACCTCATAATCCACTCCAAATTTATCAAAAATTTTAGTTACTTTCTCTGATATAGGTTTATCTGATATGCTTCCCATTAATATACTAACTTTCATTTTCTACTCCCCCTATTTAAAGTATTTTATACCTGATTCAAATATCTTATGTTCTCCTATTATGTTTGAATTCTTATATAATCCATTTCCTACTCTATCTATAGAGGAAATAGTACCAAGTATCCTTCCATCAGAACTGGTCATAGATTCTATACAATATACAGATCCTGTTGGATTCTCATCTATAAATTGAGTTGAAATTTGTCCCTTAGCTATTAGATCATCTATATTCTCCCCTATTACTCTTCCTTCTTTTGTAGCTACTGGTAAAGTATATACATCTCCCACTGTCATATCATTAAACCAAGGTGATAAATTTGAACTTACCTTAATATTGGCTAATCTTGAGATAAATTCTCCATTCTTGTTATAGGTAATATTTGTTGAAGGAGCTATAAGTCCTAGTTTCATCAATCCTAAGAATCCAGCACCTACTCCAAGGATTAATCCATCTCTCTTGTATATATGATTATTGATTTCTTCCATTACATAGGAATTACTTAGTATCAATTTCATTAGCTTTCCACCAGTTTCTGGTTCATCACCTAATAATGAACCATTTGGTAATCCTATTATTTGACATCCTTTGATTTTCTCTGCTAATTCCTTGTATGATTCTTCTATGTCTCTGAAAGTTAAAGTCTTAAACACAAAGGTATCTACTTCACCACCAGCTTGTTCAAAGCATCTAGCCATAGTATATTCTCCATGGGTTCCTGCAAATATTGGTATTAAAACTCTTGGTTTTGCTATACTAGCTTTTCTTGTAATTATATTTCCTTTTTCAAATTTAATATCTTCTTCATTTTCTTTGTCTCTATATATTGGAAATACTTCTTCCAATGGCTCTTGGAAGGATTTGATCAAAGAATCTAATTGAATGATTTCTTTATCTATTCCTATATGCTCTGCTTCTATTGTAGTTCCAAGGACTCTATAATTAATGTTTCCTAATACTGCTTCATCCTTCAATTCAATTATTATTGAGCCGTATAGTGGCTTAAACAAATCTTCTTTGCTTACTTCATTAAATCTAAATCCTATTTTATTGCCCATAGCCATTTCAGCAATAGATCTTGCAACTCCGCCAAATTTAACTGTGGAAGCTGAAATTATTTCACCTTTATCTATTAATTTTTTAATTGTGGAGTAATTTGACTTTAGTTGGCTGAAATCAATCATACCATCTTCATCTATATCCAATTTTATTAAAGCCACAGTTGAACCAGTATTTTTAAATTCTGGAGATATAATATTCTCTACTTTATCTGTAGTTACTGCAAAACTAACTAGGGTTGGCGGAACATGAATATCTTCAAAAGTACCACTCATACTATCCTTTCCGCCTATGCTTGGAGTATCTAATTCTTTTTGTACTAAAAATGCGCCAAGTAGTGCAGAAAATGGTTTACCCCATTTAGTTGGATCATTTCCGATTCTTTCAAAGTATTCTTGGAAGGTTAATCTTATTTTTTTATAATCTCCACCCATAGCTACAATCTTTGCTACGGATTCTATAACAGCATAATAGCCTCCATGGAATGGACTCCATTTTGAAAGTTTTGGTTCATAACCATAGCTCATTAAAGAGCAAGTATTTGTCTCTCCTTCCTGTACAGGAATCTTCGCAACCATTCCTTCTGCCGGAGTAAGTCCATATTTCCCACCTAAAGGCATCAATACCGTACTTGACCCTACAGTATGATCAAATCCTTCTACTAAGCCTTTTTGGCTACAGATGTTTAAATCCTTTATATTTTCTACAAATGCATCTATGGTATTTTTTCCTTCTACATGAGATGGCATTTTATCTAAATATAATTCTCCAATAGGTTGTTCTATATTAACTTTATTCTTCTTTCTTATACCATTGGTGTCTAAGAAACTCCTCTTGATATCGACAATAGTTTTTCCTCTCCATACCATTTTAAGAGTTTTTTCTTCTGTAACCTTAGCTACTACTGTGCCTTCTGAATCCTCCGCTTTAACAAAGGACATAAATCTATCTAGATTTTCAGGTGCAATAACTACGGCCATCCTCTCTTGTGACTCAGATAATGCAATCTCTGTGCCATCAAGACCAGGATATTTTAGTGGTACTTTATCTAATTCAATAAAAAGTCCATCTGCCAATTCTCCTATTGCTACTGAAACTCCCCCAGCACCAAAATCATTACATTTTTTAATCATCTTAGATACTTCTTCATTCCTAAATAAACGAACTATTTTCCTTTCTACTGCTGGATTTCCCTTCTGCACTTCTGCACCTGATGTGTGTAGGGATTCCTCTGTATGTTCCTTAGATGAACCAACTGCTCCACCTAATCCATCTCTACCTGTTTTACCACCTACTAGGACAATCAAATCTCCCGGCTCAGAATTTCCTCTATATACAGCTTCCTTTGGAGCAGCTGCAACTAATGCTCCTAATTCCATTCTCTTGGCCATATAACCCTTGTCATATATTTCTTTAACATATCCTGTTGCAGCACCTATTTGATATCCATAGGAACTATATCCTGTCTTCGCAGTCTGAGTAATCTTCCTTTGAGGTAATTTTCCAGACAAAGTATCTTCATATTTTTGTCTTGGATCTGCTGCCCCTGTGATCCTCATAGCCTGATATACGTAAGCTCTGCCTGATAATGGGTCTCTTATTGCTCCACCGAGGCAAGTTGATGCACCACCAAATGGTTCCATCTCTGTAGGATGATTATGAGTTTCATTTTTAAACATCAGCAACCATCTCTCAGTTGTACCATTAACGTCTACATCTATTTCAATGCTGGCTGCATTAACCTCATCTGATTCTTCCTTATCATCTAGTAAGCCCTTTTTCTTAGTTTCCTTCATATTGATAGTAGCCAAATCCATTAAGCAAATTGGTCTTTCTTTGTTTTCATAAACAAATTCTCTAGATTTTATATATTCATCTAATGATTTTTGGAATACTTCTTTATACTTTCCTGCATCCATAGATATATCTGTAATCTCTGTCATGAAGGTAGTATGTCTACAGTGATCTGACCAATAAGTGTCTATTAGCTTTAACTCAGTAATAGTTGGATTCCTATCTTCATCTTTAAAATACTTTTGGCAGAATAAAATGTCTTCTATATCCATACCTATTCCATATTTTGATTTAAAAGATATAAGTTGATTTTCTGTCATCTTTATAAAATCATCTATTATTTCTATTTCTTCTGTTGCTTCAGTTTCTTTTTCAAAGATAAAGCTATTAAATGCAATTTCCTTCATCTCTATTGGATTTATATAATATTTCTTTATTTTAGCTAATTCTTCTTCTGTTACATTTTCTAAAATTATTATTTTTGAATTTTGTGCAATTATTTCTTCATTTTTAGTTAAGATTCTAATCATTTGGTTAGCTGAATCTTCTCTTTGATTATATTGACCCTTTAGATATTCAATTCTAAATAATCTTTCGTTCGCTTTGATTGGAAGGTTATTTTCATATTTGTTATCTAAAATTTCTTCAAAGAGGATTTCTTTTACTATAAGCTCTTTTTCTTCTTCGGTTACATTGATTAAATCATATACATTTACCGTCCTTACCTTTGACAACCCTTGTACTTCCAAATAATCTCTAAAATCTTTTAGTAATAACTGACCTTCAGTATTAAACTCTTCCTTCTTCTCGATAAAAATTCTTTTAAAATCCAAATTTAACCCTCCTCAAAAAATTAAATTAAGCCCAGCCGGGTAGGCAAAGCGAAACCTACCCGACTGGGCTTTTATCCCTTCGGTGTAATACTGTCCATACAGTATCTGTACCGCTCGGTCCAGCAAGACAAAGTCTTCGGAACCCTAGGTACACTTTCGCCCATAGCTAAATGATTTTCGGTCATTTTGTAGAAACGTCTCAACCATATTATGAGACCTATATGAGCAACATATTCATTATTATTTATTACAATTACATATTAACAGTATGATTTATATCTGTCAAGAGTTGTTTATTATAATATTTTTTCAAATGCAATTCTCTTACTTTTATCCTCTAAGTAAATCACACCACAATACTGGAAACCATTTTTAGACAGTAACCTTTGCATTGATAAATTATCTTCATGGGTATCCACCCTAATGCTATTTATGCTTCTATTTAAGCAAAGCTCCTCTATGTTCTTGAAAATAATGGATGCTATTCCTAATCCTTTATAATCAGAATCAATAGCTATTCTATGAATAACTACATACTCTTCATTGCTTATCCATTTGCCATCATAAATATTCTTGTAGTTTTTTTCTTCTCCAAAAATAGCTACTACAGTACCAACAATATTATTATCTTTTACTAATACATAGCTTACTCCATTTTTTATATCATTTTTTACTACTTCATAATTAGGATAATTATTATTCCATTGTTCAATTCCTTGTTCCTTCATATATGCCTTTGCTTGATTAAAAATATTCATAATACTGTCAATATCTGATTCGACGGTTTTTCTAAATTCCATTTTAATCCTCCTTTAAGACTCAAACAATAGAGCCTGCTAATTAATTTTTATTTTGAATTTATTCTTATAATGTTACTAGATTTCTTATCAATGAGAATAATTTATAGCACTGGATTCCTTTTCTAAATATCTAATCAAAACAATAATTGTAAAGAATAATGATAATATAAATATTGAAAAGCCAAATGCGGCTTTAAATACACCTGTGGAGAAAAGAAATGCGATGATTTTCTTTGCAATATTATCACATATCCTTTCATCCATGTATTTCAATCTATATGAATACCAAAACAATATTGTGAAACCTCCTGATGCAACTAATGAAAGGATAACTCCTATAACAAAAGCTGCTATTTTGATTAGGAAAATTTCTTTATCACACATTTGCAATTCAGTAATATAAAAACTATAAAAACCAGTCATAGCATTATATATCCAAAAGAATCCAAACAAGTAACAAACTAACTTTAGTATCTTTATTTTATCTCTATTCATAATGTCCTCTCAAAATATTATATTTTCTCATTTGAGTATATTGAAGCCCATATTACTACATAATTAATAATTATATTGATTTTATAAACTTTTTTATTAAGTTTCTTTTGAAACTTTTTATTTTTGTTGTATCATGATTCATCGAATATAGACCAAATAGTACTAATGCAATGCCTACTCCCATTCCAAAACAATAAATACCTTCTGGCATTTCTATGAATTGTTTTGACCCTAATACAATACTATTAATTAGTAATCCCCAAATTATATACCCATTCATTTGATTATTCTTCATTTTTAATCACCTCACTCAGAATTTATAATGAAAATAAATTTTAAAGAATCCTTTAACTAATGCTGTAAATAATGTAGCTCCCAATAATGAAAAAAATACAATCTCATTGAAAAAACCAGATATTATAGTTCCAACCCCTAGCCCTATAATACATATTGTAATTCCCATAGCACCTGTCTTTTGCATTATCATAATTGCACGTTCATCATTTTCCTCGATATATAATTTTTTTAATGCTCTCTCATCCCTCATAGCTCTTACATTTTTAAATATATCTAACATTAGCAGAAGTTCAAGTCCGCATAAAGCTCCTGCATGGAAACTCATGATGAAATTAGGCATTTTAGGTAATTTATCTTGGTTTAAAAACAACACAAGATAGCTAACTGCTAAACCGATCACAATCGCTGACATCCATAATGCTCTAATACGAATTTTATCCTTAAATTTTTCCATATTATATTTCCTCCACTTCTGAAAAATCAAATACTTCCTCAATGGTCAGTCCAAAATATTTTGCGATTTTATAAGCAAGAACTAAGGATGCTGTATATTTTTCACACTCTAAGGAAGTAATTGTTTGCCTTGTTACACCGACTGCATTAGCTAATTCTTCCTGCGATAGTCTATGCTGCTTTCGTAGTTCTTGAATTCTTGTCTTCAAAAAATCACCTCTCCGCAATGTTTACTTTGCAATTTTAGTATAGTATGCTTTGCAAATTATGTCAAGTACACTTTGCAAAACAAGCTAAAAAAAGCAGTGAAATTTTCACTACTTTTTCTGTTTTAACATATCTTAATATCAGTAACCATAGGTATAGTGTAATTGATTTAACTTATTCTCAAATATTAAAAGAGCTCATCAAGAAGAATATAGTATTCAACTTTTTCCCAATCAGGTTGTATGCCTAGATGCTTAAAAAATAAATCGATGTAATCATCTGTTCCAAAATTATGTTTTAGTGATCTAACACATAAAGCTATATCTTGATATATATCAGCTATCCCACTTCTGCCTAAATCGATAAAACCACTTATTTTATTATCTTTAGAGAAAATATTAGGAAGACAATAGTCTCCATGAGTAAATGCTGGTGTAAATTCTTTAGGTTGATTATTCCTTAAATATTCAAGTAGTTCCATTGGAGTATCGAATCTATTATTTTCTTCCCAATCAGATATATCAACTAAATTATTTTCTATATTATATAATGCTTCCTTTAACTTTGTTTCTAGACTATTATCAAATGGACAGTCTTCAATTGAAATAGATTGTAACATCTTTATTCCATCAGCTAACAACCTAACTGCTTCCTCTGGATTATTAAGAAAGTAATCTGAACAAATCATTTCCCCTTCTATTTCTGTCATAAGTAAATAGTCAAAACCACCATATGATTTAAAGTATATCTTTCTAGGAACTGGTAGCTTATGTTGCAGCCACTCCATAATCTCATGCTCTTTCTCAAGTTCATTAAAGGTAGGTTGAACTTTTAGATAATATGATAATTTATCATTGTAATATCTATAGACTCCAGCAGTTGAACGACCAATATTATCTGCTTCATACAACATTCCATCGAGAAGTAATCTTAAATCTTTAGGGTACTGTTGAATATCCATTTTTGTATTCTCCTCTATCTATCTTCTAGTTTATACTTCAATTACTAATCATTCATCAAATATAGTTTCTATACATTTTATTTGTCAAAAATTTCTTTTAAAAAATTTTTATATCCATCTTCATAAATTTTGATTATATTATCATAGCTATAATCGCTTTGTGCAAAGGTCCCTGCAATAGCAAACATTCCTGATATGGCTCCAAACTTATCCCAGTATGCTCCAGAATTAGATTTCATTAGTAATTCTGAATGTTCATCAATACTTGAAGAAACAGCTTGTCTTAAAATATTATATGCATCTCCCTTTTTTTGCAACTTCTCATTATCCAACCAATCAATCTTTTTAACATTCTCATGAAAAGATAAAAAATGAGCAAATCCTTCATCAAAACATATATATTGCAGTTTAGATATAAAACTAGACTTCCCATCTGGAGTTGGATAATCACTATGAAGACATGCATGTGAATATTCATGAGTAAGTAAGCTCTTAATTATAGGCATCAGCTTCTCTACTGAATCAACATAATCTAACATTCTATTAATATAAATCTATATCAATTTTAAGTTCTATTTCCTCTATAGATATATTTAACTACTAAAAACACAATAAATCCAAGTATAGACAAAGTACCAAAGAAGGTCATAAACATAGCCTCTTTCATTGTTGGTCTAGGATTAGGTACTAATATAGGTTTTAAATAATTATATACTGCCACACATGCAAAAAATCCAGGTAAAATTATTCCTAAGTAGCTTTGCCTTTTTCTAGATAAATATATTACTGCAATAAGATATATAATAATGATTAAAAGTATAGTTAATAATAACTTATTTATGCCGATTTGCATACATGATTTTCTCCTTTGAAATAATTTATTTTAATTCAAATTCTCAATAAATTTTTCAATTTCATCTGCTATTTTTTCATACTCAATATCATGAACATAATGAGAACAGTCTAAGTTAACTATCTTCCCATCTTGAATATTTTCTATATAATTTTTCTGAAAGGTTCTCCATTCATCCTCATTCCAACCAGTTCCTTCTCCATTGGATGAAAACATTAGTATAGGAACATCGAGAACTCCATTTTCTCCTACTATACCTGCACTTGCCTTGATTTCTTGCACTTCATTTAACATTGTTTTTGTTGCTGTTCTTCGATAAAAAATAGCTTTATATAATTCTTTTTCTTCATCTGTCAATGATCCATATTTTATAGCATCACTTTGCCATACTCTAGGAATCCATCTTGTAATTCCTGCATTAGCTGCAAAAGCAGATAATTTTATTATAGGCATATTGATATTATATTCTTTATAAGATTCTGGGACTGCCATATCAAGTCCTATAATTGCTGATACTTCAGCTGGATATGTCTGAGCCCAGTATAGAGCTTCAATTCCTGACATTGAATGTGCACACAAGATATATGGTCCACTTATTTCAGCTTTCAAAAGTGCCTCTCTCGTTTCAGATAAAATATTATTAATATCTCTATCTATATCCACTACATCACTAAATCCATATCCTGCTTTTTCTACTACTACGATTCTATATTTATCATCCAGCAAAGAATATAGTGATTTAAAATCTAAAACAGGAGAGCATGTACCACCACCAGGCATAAATACTAATGTCATATCTCCTTGCCCTTCTGTATACACATGCATCTGATGTCCGTTTACTTCCACCATCTCTCCATTTGGGACGAATAACTCATCTTCTTTGGATAATTGAATTCTATGATTAATATAGCTAATTATTATAAATATAATAACTAACCCAATGATTATTCCTATGAACTTTAATATTTTTCTCATAATTTCCTCCAATTAGAATTATACAATTAGTCTTTAAGATATTCATATTATAAGTATGTATTTTAGTAGTATCTAGATTTTTTAACATTTTCCGTTATTAACAACTTAGTCTCTTAATCTAAATAATTAGGATGCTCAACTATATTACTTTATCATTTGTATTTTCTAAAATAGATTCATCTTTATACTCTTTCGTAAATAGAAATGGTAAGAATATAATAACATTAGAAATAAAAACTATTATTAACTCTGTTAACTTAATTGTCGTTTCATAACTAGCACCATCACTAAAGCCCATGCTATTGTTAATCAAATGGATAATTATAGCTGACCATAAATTCCCTGTTTTCATATAAACAAATCCAATGAAGATTCCACTCAATATACAAAACAAAACATGAGCTATTATGCAGTAAATAGGAGTGCTTGGGCTATAAAGCATAATACAAAGAGGTAAATGCCATATCCCCCAAATAAATCCAAGTATAATAACTCCAAGTCTTCTACCAAGTAAAGCTTGAAGTCTTGGTTGCAAAAATTGTCTCCATCCCAATTCTTCTCCAAAGAATGGTATAAAACTTAAAACTATAGTCATTGGTATACCAATAATAAGTTTAAATATATATTTAGCACTAAAAATTATTTTTAATGCTTCTAATAATTGTCTATAAAAAAATGCTACTAGCAAAACTCTAGTTAATTTTAGTCCAAGAAATAGTAAACAAAATAGTATGACCTTCTTAAAACTGCCTGTAGAGCTCATATTAATTTCTTCAAAGCAATTATTCTCATTATTTCCAATTAGAATTAAAGCCATTATACTATATATTATTATGATTATATCTAAAGTTCCGCTTACATGGCTGGGAAAAGCAAAAATTCCTATGAGTAAAATAATAATATATAAAATACTAATAATGATATAAGATATAAAGAACTCCATTAATCCACTAGAAATTTTATCCTTTCCATAATAAACTTTAACGGCAATGACAGCTAAGGCTGGATACATCATCTGAGCTCCAGCAAACCCCGATTTAATATCATTATCAATACGATTATAGACCAAGAACATTATTATCCCCATAATGAATGTAATTGCAAAGTTAATCAATAAGAATGTTATAATTTCACTCTTAGTCTTTGTCAAATTTGAGTTCATAATATCTCTCCTTTAATCAATTATTTATTTCATTTATGGAATAGCGAAGATATTATGAAGTAACTAATTATCCCTAATATAAATGCTATTATATTCCTCAAGTTAAAAAGTTTTCTCATATTTTATACCTCCTCAATTGTTGGACACATAGCTGAACTGCTACTTTTCATAAATTATATATTTTTATTTGATAATCCTATATAACTCATTATTCTAAATTTCCTCTATAAATTCAATTTATCTATATCATTTCATTAATCCTTATTTCATCTATATAATAGCCATGGAAATATTTATATATCTGATGCACATCTGATGTTATAATATTTTTTCTATCCATTAGATAATCCTTATTATCTCTAATCCCTAAAATTTGCTCTATTTGCTTAAATAAATATTTTCTCTTAGGCGTATTAGGTTCTATGGTATTCTTTAAATTTTTATATAACTCAAAGGATTTTTCTCTAGTATATTCATCTCTATGAAGCAACATAATAATGTGAAAATATAATATCTCAAGCATTACAGATGAACGTATTTTCGAAAGTATATCAGGATTTTCTAAAATAAAACTAATATAATTTTCTATAATCATGGGTAATTTCTCTAAATATCCTGCAAGATATTCTACAATTATTGTGTCTATAATACTAAGTGTAAACCAATGACTATCTTTATTTTTATATTTTTCTTCTAATTCCTCTAGAATGTATTCTCTTAGATATGTATTTTCATCTCTAGACTTTTCTGGCTGTGAAGATAAATATCCATAGCCATAAAATTGAATTCCACAAAAAAAACTATCACTCTTAATAATTTTATATGCAGGAAAGTCACCTATTACCAAGTCTTTTTTTATAAAGCTAGTGGCTAATAGGAATATGGTGATACCACTTAAGGATAAAATTAAACTTAGCAATCCTGCCCGAATATATATACTTGATGTAAATTTAATCATTACTATACTAATAAATGTTAGTACAATCCAAACTATTAAAGAACTTATAGGTCCCATTATTACTGCTTTCGCAAAAGCTTTTTGTTTTGACTGGAAATCTTTTTCATCCTTTACTGATATAATATCAGGGATTGCAATACCACCAACAGTTTTCATAGATGTTAGTTTAAATTTCCATTTATTATCCTCTTTAATTAATGCAAATATTGTAAAAAATATTGCTCTCATTTTAATTCCATTGCTAATAAAGCTTAATGCATGTCCAAATTCATGTAAGGTTACCGCTAAAAAAAATGTAAAAATAAATATTAATATATTTATATAAAAAGGCAGCTTGACGAAACCTTCTGGAATATGAATATAATCTCTTATGAATAGAATTGAAAATCCCAGTATAAATCCAATTATTCCTCCACCAACTAATTCCTTCAATATTCTATACTTCTTCTTTTTCATAGCATAAACACCTTCCCTTTTTACAAAAACAAATACAACTTTATCTATATCGCTTTAAATCTTATAAATTTACTCTACAATACTCTTGCAACAGCTCTCGTCATCGAGCTATCTGTCCTAATCTTTAATGGAAAAGCTATAACTTCAAAGCTTGGAATACCAAGTAATTTATCGAGATTTCTTAGATTCTCCATTATACATATCTTATTTTTAAAAAGCAATTTGTGTGTTTCAAAAGGATATCTGTCTGGAGAAGGCATATCTATCCCTAGCATCTTAATATTCTTATCTATCAATAACTTGGCAAAGCTAATATCTATAGCTGGATGACTTTCATAATAGGAGTTCTTTCCATATTCTTGATCCCAACCTGTGTAAAGCAAAACAATACTATTTTCTTCTATCAATTCCTTATACTCTAGTTTTTCTTTTATAATAGGTTGATTTCTTACATCAATAATGCATCCTATACCAATAAATGATTCTAATGGCATTTCATATATGTATTCTTTGCTTTCAGTTAAATGCATTGGTGAATCTATGTGCGTACCTGAATGCATACTAATATCTAGCCTATGATTGTTATAGAAATCCTCTTGTAAATTTTTTACTTGTTTTAATCCTGTCATGCTATCTCCTGGATAAACAGGCATATTATCCTCAATTATGCATGATAAATCTATTAATTTTTCCATATGACTTCCTCCATAATTAGTAAAACCTAAAATTATTAATATCTTTCTGATAACGTTTCTTCAACTCTCCATTGTGGTGGCTCACCATTATCTCCCCAATATTCTACTATTTCACTAATTAAGCTATCTTTAACAGTAAAAAAAGAAGTGGCATAAAAGCTGCTTGATTTATCTTCTGCTTCTACTTTTACAGCAGAAACAACTATCTCATCTTTAGAGAAAATTTTATCTAAGGTTATTATCCAACGACCTGGATATTTTTTATTGAAATTGATATATTTATCCTTACCTTTAAAAACTTCTCTAGTATTTGGTAACCATACATATGCATCTTCTTCCATTAATTCTCCCACTTCATCAAACATTCCATCACTCATTAGAGCCCAAAATTTTTTAACTATATATTCCTTCATATTGTAAATTTCCTCCTTACAAAGTCTATATTATACTTATTCTACAAAGTTTGCTAAATCCCTTCTTTTTATATAATCTTTTACAGCATAAAAATAGCCTCTTACTGACCTAAGATTTTAAATTCAGTAAGAGGTTTATAAGATTATTTCCTATTTTCTTTTAACAATTCTATAATACAATTGGATTTTCCACTTACAAAATCATCCATTTCCTTTTCCGTCAAGTATATATATTCTCTTTCTGGATTACCATTATACTTAGTATAAAATCCACTAATATATCTTAATTGTCTCTCTATTGCTCCAGCAGGATAATAATCAAGATAATCAGGGAATGATTCTATGTTTTTAAATATCCTATGAAATATGCTATTAGGGTTTTTCCTAAAATATAGATGGTCTAAATCATACCAATCTTTCTTAATGGTCCATATAAATTTTTTATCCGTTTCTAATTTCTTATACTCGGCATCTATTTTTTTCTTTTCATCTACCATGTTTCCCCACTCAATATCCGTTAATAAGTGTACATAGTAGCCTAATAAAAAGGAATATAACTTATTATCTTCTATTTCTTTGTTTAGATATTCATCGTAAAATTTTTCTGCTTCAATAACTTCATCTTTATTAATCCAATGGCTAACTGATTTAGAAGGGAAAAATTCACTCCAATCCTCATTAGGCTCACCACAATCTGGTCCTACATTACCTACAAGAAAATATTTTTCATCTAAACTCCTATCCACATTTAGAATAGTTTCAGCTATTCTAATATGCGCCCCCCATGTTGCCATAAAATCTCTCCCCTTTATTATAAATTTTTATCACTAGATTCTTTGATATTCTTTCTTATTTATTTTATATAAAACATGGGGTTTTTTCAATGATTTAATATTAATAGACAATTATAATTGTCTATTAATATTAAACTCTTTTGAAAAAATCATTTTATTGTGCATTTACAACATTTACAATATCCATTTTTCTAATTTTCTTTACTGGTTTAATAACAGACAAAATTGTAGATAAAACAGTAATCATAATGATTACACCAAGTACAGCAAAAGGAATTTGCCACTCAATACCCCAACGTGATGTAATCATAGAATGAAAAATAAGTTGATGTAAAGGTAACCCCAGAATACATCCTGTCATACTTCCACAAACTGCATAAGTGCTGGCTTCGGCAAGTACCAAACGATTCAGTTGTTTTCCAGACATTCCTACTGCTCGCATTACGCCATACTGATTCATTCTTCCTGCAACACTCATATTTATACTGTTTATGATATTAAATATTGTGATGGAGGCAATAAGGAGTAAAAATCCATAAATAAAGATTGCAAAAGAATAAAACATCGCCTTAGTTTCTTCATTACTTTGTCTCATATCTGAGAACTTCATTTGAGACGCTGTTGCTAGACTACGTATCTGGGAGACTGCATTATTATCTACACCCTTTTTAAGCTGCATATCAATAATTGTATATCCTTCTTCCCCAGTCAGCTCTTGAAATAGCTTTTCTGAGCAGATTATGTTTTGTGTTCCCTGATTACTATCAAATGGACTATCAGATAATATCCCACCAATCTTAATCTCTTTCTCTCCTGAAGAAAATTTTAAGGTAATTGAATCTCCTAGTTTCCAAGTCAAATCTTCTGAATAAACAATGAGCACACTATCTGTTCCTTTTACCACCTCATCAATACTTCCCTGTACTAGCTGTTTTTTTGCCCAATTGAATTGATTTTCTTCATAGGAAATCAGATTAATTTTATCATTGCCATGCTTACTTGCTGTAGGTATATCATACGCAAACATACGACCATAAACGCGCTTTATATTAGAATCTTTCTTTAGCTGTTCAAACAAACCTGTATCCAATGATGGGGTGTTATCTATGCTAATAATAGAAATATCGGGAGTATAAGGTCTAAGAGATTTTAGAGCCTGATGCATAAAGTTGACCATTACACTAAAGGATAAAAATAAAATAATACTTATAGCAAAAGAACCCGTCATTAATAAAATATTTTTTTTACTAGCAAAAGCATGATGAATTCCCATAGCGATGTCCACAGATATACGATTAGTTTTGGCTGCTGTTTTGGACTGTGATACATTGTTTTGATTAATGTTTCCACTTACTGCACTAAGCGGAGAAACTTTAGCCGCCTTTTTACATGGAGCAAGAGATGCGAGTATCACTGTCACAAAACCCACTATAACGCCTGCAATCAAACTAGGCCAACTAATGGCAAATAAGGGCATCTCTTTAAAGTAGACAGGATTTACATATTTTAAGAATCCTGAAGACGTCCAGACAATGACTATTCCTAACAGCAATCCTATTGGAATCCCTTTGAGACTAAAATTAATTCCCTCTAGCAATACAAATCTTTTTATCTGTGCTTTAGATGCTCCAAGACATCGTAACACTCCGAAGAACTGAATACGTTCAAGAATGCTCATGTTGAAACTACTTGCAATCATAAAAACTCCTGCAGTTAGCACTAGTACAAACAACACAGCTGCAACCATATAAAGTTTCATCATATAACTATCATGACTCTGCCCAACTAACGCAAGGAGAACAGTATTTTCAGAAACCTGTTCATCTACTAAATGAAAGTTTGCCTTAATTTCATCAATTGCTCTTCGTATATTGACACCTTTTTTGAATTGAACATAATAGCGACTTCCGTCTGTATTATCCGCAATTTTTCGTATTCCTTCATTTGATAAATAAAGCCCATGACTATCTTGACTCTTAAGTTGTGCAAAGTCTCCATAAACGCCAACAATGATATATTTATTAACTTTTTCATCTGACAAAGTTACAGAAACAGTGTCTCCTAAAGAGAAATCAAACTGCTCCATAGCCTGTCTATCAAATAAAGCTTCATTAATATTTTGGGGAAATCGCCCCTCCTCAATATCAATTCCCATCTCACGGGAAATTGATTCTTCACCCCCCATCACCGCTAATGACTTTCCTTTCAACGTACCATCATGAACTCTCTGTACCCATCCAGAATTCCCTACATCTGCACGATTATCAATCAATTTTGCAGTTTCGTCATCTATGTTCTTAATACTAATATGAAAATTACCATACTCTTTTATAGCACTTATCTTTCTAGTTCGAACTTCCATATCAGCCATACCAAAGATTGCTGTAACCAAACATACAGCAATTACAATACATGTAATCGTAATGCGATTCTTTTTCTTATGGACCTTTGCGTATTCTCCCACTAAATTAAGATAGCTTTTCATTCTCTCTGCACCCCCAGATCAGTTAGCACACCGTCTGAAACCTTCAATACTCGATCAGCAGCAGAAGCTATATTTTGATTATGAGTAATCATCAAAATAGTCTGCTGATATCGTAAAGCAGCAGCTTTTAGCAGTGAAATAACATCTTTGCTGTTTTTGCTATCTAGATTTCCAGTAGGCTCATCTGCTAAAATCAACATCGGATGAGTAATCAATGCTCTTCCGATTGCAACTCGTTGCTGCTGTCCACCAGAAAGCTGTCTAGGTAAATGTTTCCTTCTACTCTGTAAACCCAGCACATCTAAAATTTCTTCAACATATGCATTATCTGGTTTTTGATAGTCCAAAAGTAAAGGGAAAATAATATTCTGCTCCACATTAAGTTCTGGAATCAAATTATAAGCCTGAAAAATAAAGCCAATATTACGACGACGAAAAATTGTTAATTTTTCCTCTTTCATAGAGAAGATATCTTTTCCATCAATAAACACCTTTCCTGAAGTTGGTGTATCTAGTGCACCAATTGCATTTAAAAGTGTACTTTTACCTGAGCCTGATTCTCCAACTACCGCAACAAATTCACCTTTTGATACTGAAAAAGATACATTTTTAAGTGCTTCTACTTTGGTATCTCCACTCCCGAAAGTTTTACATAAATTTTGTACCTCTAATAAATTCATCTTTATACCACCTTTCTAGTTGCTAACACCAAAATATCATATATATCTTACTTTAAGGTGAATTCCAACTTACATATTTGTAAGTTTCAAAAAATCAAGTGTAAAAAGACTACCTTTCCCTAATGTACTATCTACAGTAATAGTACCATTGTGAGCTTCTACAATTGATTTTGCTAAAGATAATCCTAATCCAATACCCTGAATATCCTGTGAAAAACGACTTCGATAAAAACGCTTAAAAATATGATGAATGTCCTCAGGATGAATACCCTTACCATTATCTTTTATAGTAATTTTTATAAGAACAGGAGTTTCCTCCCATGATATTTCAACTTTTCCTCCTTCTTCCATATGATCCAGTGCATTTTTGACAATGTTTCCTATTGCCTCCATTATCCAATTCACATCGCAGTAAAGAGCAACATGATTAGGACCATTCAATATAATACTTTTTTGTTCCTGACTTCCTCTGGTCTCAAAACTATAAGCTAATTTTTGCACAAGCAAGGAAACATCTGCTTTCCTTTTATCAAGTATAATAGCTCCTGTATCCAGTTTTGCAATTTTTAAAAGATTTTGAATTAAAATTTCCATCCGTTCTAAAGCATTTTCTGTTTTAGTAATAAATTTTTTTACGGTTTCCTCATTTCCACTTTCATCCTTAATAATTTCATTATACATTTTCAAAGCAGCAAGAGGTGTTTTTAATTGATGAGATATATCTGTAATCATATTTTTTAAAAAATTCTTAGTATTTTTTTCCCTTTCAAAATGTGCATTTAGAGAAGTAGTCATTGAATTGATAGAAGCAAACAATTTATATAAACTCCCCTCTTCATTGCTGTCAATACGTATTGTTGCATCACCAGCCATAAAAGCATTCATTGCAGTATTAGCTTTTTCAATAGTATTATGCTGGCGTTTAAAGTATAGAAAAAAAACACTTATAATCAGTGCTCCAAACATTGCTACAAATGAAATAAAATATATCTTATATTTCCGAAGAAGCATATTTCCATCTGAAAATAACCTATTATTCATATCTACTCCATACCCTAATGTGTCCAAGAAATCTTTGCCTGCTAAAATTTCTTCTTCTGTTTTTGAACCTACAAATGCAGAAGAAATATAGGAGGGATTTATTCCATGTTTCAATAGATATCCTGCAACCTTATAATTATAAGTAAACACTTCTGTTTTAAAATCATGAATAACCATTTGTGAAAGAAGTAAACAAAAAAATAAAGCTAATATTATAATAACCATAATATGATGAAAGAGCTGGCGGATATCTTTATTCGTGAGTAACTTCATATACAAAACCCTCCTTATCTGACTACATTCCATTTATAGCCAATACCTCGTACAGTGAGAATCATTTTAGGATAGTTTGGATCCTTCTCAATTTTACAGCGTAGCCTACGGATATAGACAGAAAGTGTATTATCATCTATAAAATCACCATCTCCATCCCACAATTTATTAAGTATGGTCTCTCGTGTTAAAGTTATATTTGAATTTTTCATAAGTAAGCTAAGTAGTTTGTATTCAGCTACAGTTAGATCCAATACTTCCCCATTTTTCAAAGCACGATTGTTCAAAAACTCAATAGTAATATCATTAGAAGATACTATACTAGCCTCCCCTTGAAATGAGTTCGCTCTACGTAACAATGCTTTTATTCTAGAAATTAGTTCGTTTAATTTAAACGGCTTTATGATATAATCGTCTCCGCCTATATCTAATCCCATGACAATATTCACTTCTTCGTCAGAAGCAGTTAAAAAAATAATTGGAACAGTTGAGGTAAGACGTACTTTTTTACAAATTTCGAATCCTGTACCATCTGGCAAAGTTAAATCCAAAACTAGAAGATCATATTTCTGATCTTCGTATAGAAAAAGGGCTTCCTTTACAGTTCTTGCAACATCAATATTAAACCCATTTTTTCTAAAAGAATACTCTAAACCATCAATTAAATTCAAATCATCTTCAACTAATAATATGTTTTCCATTGCTATTTCTCTCCCTTTTTAAAAACTCAAGAATATGTTATCTGTATCCTATTAATTTTATTTTGTAGTCATAATATAGAAATATATCTTTTTTACCTTATCACCTTTATAACAGTATGTAAAATAAATAATGTAACATAATACCTATTTGTATAATGCTTACCATTAATAATCTTATTATATCTTCTATAATTTCTTCTTGATAGCCAAATTATAATATCTATTTAATTAAACACATATCATTTCCCATTATTAAAATATAAAACCATAATTAAAACTTATTGATAATTATATTGTAATAAGTCAGTATATCCATATAGAGTCACATAGATTTAATATCTTTTCTACAAGGTTTCACTCTTTTTATTTGGGTAAATACTATTTATATACACGGATGGTCATCTTTAACAAAGAGCTGTCCAAAATTTTATTTTGAGACAGCTCTTTTATAAGTGGTCATGACAAAAATAATAAGTATTATAAAGTCTATTAGTACCGAAGATACTATTTTAAAAATTTGTTTTTTACTATATAAATTTTCCCTATTCTTTAATTTTCTACTTGAATCTACTAAATCCAATATAACTATAATAGCAAAACCAATACATGCAATTATTCTAGCTACTATTTGTATGTAATAGCCTATCTCGCTAGCCCAAATCACATTAGAACTGGTTAAATCCAAAGTTAAAAATACTATACATATAATATAAATAGCTCTATCTTTTAAAGATACCTTATCAACCATTTATTAGTATCTCCTCCAGTCATACACTTTATTTGCCAATCCTATATCTATATAGTGAACTCCCTGTTGCATTAGGAATATCATTTAATATGACAACATCATTCATTTTATCGTTTTGTCAAACTAATAATGCCTGTCAATAGTATCTTTTTAATATTCATATAAAACCTCTCCCTTTTATTATAAGTTTTTATCTTTAAATTCCTTCATATTCATCCTTGTCTATTTTATATAGAACATGAGGTTTCAATAAGCTACTGTCTTCTACCCTTGGATGCTTAAATTCTCCAACTTTCTTTAGACCTATTTTCTTCATAACATTTTCAGAGGGTTTGTTTATTTGTGCTGTAAAAGAATATATGGTATCTAAATTCAATTTATTAAATCCATACTCTAAACATGCCTTAGCTCCTTCTGTTGCATACCCCTTATTCCAGTATTTATTATCTAGTCTCCAACCTATCTCAACACATGGTGTAAAATCTGCCTCAAAAGTTGCAGTTAATAATCCTATAAATCCTATAAAGTCCTTAGTATCTTTTAATTCTACTGCCCATAATCCATATCCATTTTCCTTGAAATGTTCTTGTACCCTATTAAGAAAGTCATCTGTTTCTTTAGAATCTAAAGTCTTTGGAAAGTATCTCATTACTTCCTTACTATCATTCATTTTCGCAAATAATGCTCTATCTGATTCATTCCACATCCTAAATCCTAATCTAGGGGATTCAAATATGTATTCATTTGCTTCACTTGACAAATCTTCTTTTATTTCATCTTTTGGATCCCAAATAGACCATGCTGCTTCTAAGAAATTATTTTGGTTATCTCTGAAATAAAAATATTTTGCCTCTCCATCCCCAAGTATCTGTATATCTTCAACTACAACTCCATTACCTTTCAAATAATTATAAGTATATTCAATATCTGGACAATTTATAGCCATAATAGGAAACGGCTTCCCATTACGTAATATTTCCATTCTTTTATCATCTTCAGTCTCTATTAATAATAATGCTATAGAATTCTTATAGGGATGATGTAACACAGCTAAAAATGATCCACGATCTATAAACTTGTCCATCAATTTAAAGCTTAAATTACGAGTATACCACTCTATAGATTCATCAATATTTGAAGTTGGTATATAAACATAGCCGATACGTGCAAATGTAAATTCTTTATTCACTCATAAACACCCCTTTATATTATACTTCATTCATATCACTGTCTTTTAATTCTCTAAAAATAATCTTCATTTCCATAATCAACTTCCTTTTTCTGTCTCATCTTTTATTCGTATAACTAGCTCATTAAACTTTTCATATTCCTCAAAATTTGGAAAATGTGCTGACTCTTCAAACCATATCAATTCTTTTTTAGGTGCTATTATCTCATTATAGTATTCTTCAATCAGCACAGAGGGGGTGTTATAATCGTATCTACCTGCACAAAAGTAAATAGGTACTTTTACTTCTGGGATATCTCTAATGAAATCTAAATCCTTATTATGACCCCACATTGTATCCGCAGAAAATTTATTACCTAAAGTAAATTTTATTCCATCTATTCCAGTATATTCAGATGAGAATATGCTGCCTAAAATAATATCTCTTAATGTATCTACTTTTCTTTCCACTCCTCCATATTTAGATAGCCATTTTCTCTGTGCTGCAGTATCATTAACAGTATTCTTATAAGGCGGCTCTCCAATTCTCATTAAATCATCTAGGGCTTTTTGATCCTTATTCTTATTAGCCATTTCTAGAACATAATCATATGAAATCACTTCACTTTCTATTCCATTAACAACTTGGCCAATACTTATAAAGGCAGCTACTTTTTCTGGATATTTATCTACTACATACAAACCAAGTTCTGTTCCCCAAGAATGTCCTACTAGATATATCTTTTCTTTTTCATACTTTTCACATAGATAGTCAATAAGCTCTTTTGTATCTTCTATAAACTGATCTCTATTCATAGACTCTTTTGGAATATTAGATGAGTAAGACATACCAGAACCTCTTTGGTCCCAGTTGACAACGACGAAGTTATTTTCTAGCTTTTTTTCATATTTACGAGCAAATGATATCTGAGGATAACCAGGTCCTCCATGCAAAAAGAGTAGAACTGGATTAGAGATATCCTTTCCTCTTACTAAGATAGCTTGTTCTAATCCGCCTAATTTAATTTTTTCTATAATTGCTACACTATTTTCACCCTCAATCTTCGGTGTCCTATTTGGTAAAAGTAATATGATTAGTATAGATATCATTAAAACTACTATTACTGTTTTTCTTAATAATTTCATAAACTTAACACTCCATTTACCTTAAGAAGATTCTTGATATCTTCTTATTTTTATTATGTATGTAATTTCTGCCAATACTTATTTTATATTTTTATCTTTTAAATAATGATAGAATTTATTCTTATCTGTCCATTGAATTAAGTCTATTTCAAAGCCATCTGGATCTTTTATATAAAACTGCCTTGAAAATGGTTTCACTATAATTTCCTGCTCTTGATCTACATATCCTTTTAATTTTAACTTTTGCAAAAGTTCATCTACATTTTCAATAAAATAACCAATATGTCTGAAATTTTGCTCTGTTTCTACTATAAAATTATCTTTTTCAGAAATAAATAGTTCATGTCCATCACCCTTAAGAATTGCATAGTTCTTCCCATTTCCTTTTATACCTTTATCGATTAATTCATAGTCAAGAACATCCCTATAAAAATCAATAAATTTATCTACATTTGAAACATATCTGTTTAAATGGTCTATAGCTTTCATATAATCCCCCTTTAATCATTTCTCCTAACCACTTTATTGTGAAATATATTTATAAATATTTAACTATATCTTTTATAGAATCTATTTTTATTGTTTTTCCTTTAGACTTGTCTAATCTTATACCAAATGTCTTTATCCCTAACCTTTCTCCTAATTGAACATCACACAAGGAATCTCCAACTATAAAAGAATTTTCTAGATCTATTTCTGGATATTTTTCTAATGCCATTTTTATCATTCCATCTTTGGGTTTCATACAGTTACAGTTTTCTTCTTTAGAATGTGGACAGTAGAATATGTCCAGTATTTCAATTCCACTATCTAATAATCTTTTTATAAACTTATCTGTAATCTCTTTGTATTGCTGTAAGGTAATGATTTTCTCATTTATTAAATATTGATTTGTTATAATAATGATTTCATATCCCTTTTGCATTATAGCTTTAAGGGCATCTATTGATCCATTTATAAAAACAGGTTCAGTTATACTACTCCATAAATTATCTTCATAATCTTCTATAATTGTTCCATCTCTATCTAAAAATGCTACCTTCAAAGCCTCACCCCTAGCTTTTTATATATTGGAACTATGATCATCAGCAGTATATTGATATTTTCTTATTCTTGATTATATTCATCTTCCAAAATAGCATAGAGTAGCGAATCTCTCCAGCTATCTTTACACCACATATTATTTCTTAAGCATCCTTCTTTTTTCATCCCAATTTTTTGTAATACTTTTTCAGAGCCAAGATTATTAGGATGACAAGTGGCATAAATTCTATGTAATTTAAACTCATTAAACCCAATATCTAATAATTTTTCTGCAATTTCTGTTCCATATCCTTTTCGCCAATATAGCTTATTGATAACATATCCAATCCAGCCTTCTCTATTTCCTTTGTCTGAGATATGAATTCCACAAGCCCCTATTAATTTATTACTACTTTTTTCTATTACTGCTAATTCAAAATCTACTCTATCTTTTTGATGTTGATATTCTATACAGATTCTCACAAATTCTTCTGTTTGTTTTAATGAATTTGGACCCCATGGCTCGTATTTCGATACATCTGGATCTGATGCATATTGGTAAACTCCTTGAATATCAGTTTCTATAAATTCTCTTAATATCAATCTATTAGTTTCTACTTTTTCAAAACTTGACATCCCCATCCTCCTCTAACACTTTATTCTTTATTACTTTAAGCTATTAATATCAATTTTCTAAGACATATCCTCAATCTACCCTCCATTTAAAATTTACAGTTTTTTATATACGCCACTACTATTTAAAACAATTAATTAGCCTATAAATCAGTGGAAAAGGCTGCCTAATCATTTGATTAAATACTCCTGTTATAAACAAATTCTTATCTCGACAATAAAAAGAAAAAGTGCCTGTAGAACCTGAATGTCCTATTATTTCTGGAGCTGGAATTATTGGAGACATGATTCTTGACATCTTGCATCTCATCAATCCAAGTCCATATTCTAAAGGAAACCATTGTATTCTATTCCAGCTATATAAATTTTCTAGATATTTCTCAGGAAATAACCCCCCTTTAAAAAATGCTTTGATAAACTTCATATTCTCTTCTACATTTGAAATAATTCCTCCTGATGCAGAAAATGAAGCCATTGCAAGTGGTACATGAAGTGGCTTTGATTTATAATAAATAGGTGCAAATTCTTTGTTACAATTTTGCTCATATAAATAAGTATTATTCAATTCTAGAGGTTCAAATATATACTCTAAAAATACATCTTTTAGTTTCTTATTTGTTGTTTTTTCTATTATCATACCGAGGATATCAAAATTAGCATCAGAATAAAATGCTTTTCCTTTCTCTCCTGGTTTAAAATGCGGCTTCAATTTTTTAGTATTGCTAATAATATCATCAATACTAAAAAATTTATCTTCCATGATTATATTATCAACTACAGACTCTCCATTTTCGTCTTTCTCCTCATAGTAATCTGGCAAACCTGATGTATGAGATAAAAGGTGTTCTATTGTAATGTCATTGGAATATTCAATTCCCTTATAAACATGTAATTTGGATATAATGTCCATAGGCAGATATTTAGCAATTTTATCTTGTAACGCTAATTTCCCCTCTGATGCTAATCTTAAAATAGTTGCTGTAGTATACATCTTTGATATACTTGCAATAGCATACTGACTATTTTTTCCTAAGTTGCCAACAGAATTAATCCACGAAAGATCATTGTCACCTGATTCGATATTAACCGATATTCCAAATATACTTTTATTATCTACAGTATTTTCTAGTATTCGGTTGAGTTTATCTTCTTGAAATAACATAGGAATTCCTCCTAGACTTATTTATATTATAAAACAAATTCTAGTTGTATATCTAAGGGTTCTCTTTCATATATTTCCTTATTTACTTCCACCGCCAATGTACATCCTATCGATTTATAAAAAATTTGTGTTTGCTCTGATGGGTGAGCTCCAATATATAATTTCTTGGCCCCTTTTTCTCTTGCCTTTTCACAGCATAGATGAAATAATTGTCTACCTATCCCATAATTTCGAAATTCATAAGACACATGAATATACGGCAACTCAAGATACTCTCTATATTTCCCGAAGAATTTATTTTCTACATTTGCAAATCCAATTAGTTTATTATTTTTGAATGCCCCTACAACTATACCTCCTGTACATATGCATTTAATCAATGATTGAATGACTTGTTCCTTTTTTAGTTCATCCCAATATTCAATAAAATAATTATCTTTATACATATATTCATCATTCTTCTTATACATCACGCGATTTGTTATCTGATATCTATTAAAATCTTGCAAGGCATCTAAATATAAATCTGTTATCTGTAGTAATCTTATTTCAATATCATTTTTATCCATTTCTTTTTCCCTTCCTTATTAAAAGTAAGCTTTATATATTAACTCTGAAGATACCCCTATTCACTTCATAAACAACTACTCCATAGAATTTTTTCATATCAATATTAATTTGTGACCCCTATATTTTTATATTTCTTTAAATAATTAGCTATACAGTCCTATCTATTTGATTTATAAATTTAAATTGATATATCTAGCCCAGTACCTTGGATGCAAAGGACATAATGTTCATTATACTGTGTATAGTTATACTAGGTATTAGACTTCCATCGGCTTTCTTTTCATTTAACCAAAACTGCAGATATCCTACTATTCCAGCAGTTATAATAAGAACTATTCCAACAATATACTGTTTATAAATAATCATAAATGGCAACCCATGTGGCAGACCAAATACTAAAGATTGAATAATATTTCCTGCTCGATATCCAAACTTGTTAGCAACTCTTTTACCAATAAGGCCTCTAAAAAAAATCTCTTCCGATAATGCCGTTTGGATTATAGCTTTTAGAAATATTATGATTAAAATATTTATACTAAACCCTTGTCCACTTATTGTCTTGTCATAAGTCATTTCTGGCGTAATATATCCTAAGTACTGGAATAAAATAAGTGGTCCAACCATTATTAGTAGAGATATTACGAAAACCATAATACTACTTTTAATCCAATCTTTAGTTCGAGGTATATATAACCCTATCCAATTGAAAAAACCATTTTTTTCTCTGCAAAACAAAAAATAATAAATCCACGATAATATAAAAACAAAAGAAATCTGTATTAATGTTGAAGCTAAAACATCATTCATATGCTTCATTTCATCCACCCTCTCTAATCATATAGAACTGTCTCATAGTGAATTATATTTATCATAATACTTATTCTACAAAATTTATCAGATTCCTTCTTTTTATAGAATCTTTTCTAATACAAAAAAAATTTATTTATAACATAAAAATATTTATCTATATTTAACACTAGACTAACCTTATCTTTACATTTATAAATTATAATGATACATGTTAGAATCCAAGAGGATAAGGATTAAATTGAATTATCTTTGGTAAATCAAATTTTAGGAGGAGATAATTAATGAAAAAGTTACAAATCAAATTTATTGCAGTATTTATACTAATTGCAATGTTGTTGTCTTTGAACTTATCCAATATAAGTTCAGCAGCTATTAACTCAAGTTCTAGCAATGTTAAGAATGTAATTCTACTTATACCTGACGGCATGAGTGTATCAGCTACAGCCATTGCCAGATACATGCTCAATGGAAACGAAGATGGGTCTAATAAATTAGTTATGGATCAATATGCTACGGGACTTATAACTACTACATGGGCTCATGGTCCTATCACTGATTCAGCTCCTGCTGGAACAGCCTACGCAATAGGTCATAAATCACTCAATGGTTCCTTAGGCATTGATGCAAATAAAACACCAAAGGCTACTATACTTGAAGCAGCACAACTGGAAGGAAAAGCTGTAGGACTCATTGCAACATCTGAGTTTATGCATGCTACTCCAGCAGCATTTAGCTCCCACGAAATGAAGCGTAGTAATTACGCTACAATTGCAGAGCAGATTTTAAATCAAGATATTGATGTATTACTAGGTACAGGAGCATCTAAGGTAGATACTAAAGAATTAGATATTCTAGCAATAGCAAAGTCAAATGGATTCGAGATAGCAAGTAACAAAACTGAAATGCAAAAATCAAACGCAAAAAAACTTTGGGGAAATTTTTCTAGTATTACTGGAGGAACAAGTAACCTATCTTATGATATTGATAGAAAAATAGATGAAGAACCTTCTCTATCAGAAATGACAGAAAAAGCAATTGATGTTCTTAATAAAAATAAAAACGGATTCTTTTTAATGGTAGAAGGTAGTAAAATAGACTGGGCAGCTCATGCTAATGATACCATAGGTATTATTTCTGATGTTTTAGCATTTGACGAAGCCTTTAAAGTGGCTTTAGACTTTGCTAAAAAAGATGGAAATACAATAGTTATCGCAGTAACAGATCATGGAAATAGCGGTATTTCTATAGGCAGTTATGACTTAATTGGATATGACTCTGCACCATTTAGTATTTTATCTCCTTTAAAGGGAGCAACAAAAACTGCTGAAGGAGCTATGTCATTACTTAAAGAAGACAAATCTAATATTTCCGAGGTTCTAAAGGCTTATGGAATTAACCCCGATGGCTATACGCCAGCTGATATTACTTCAAAAGATAGAGATACTTATAATAATGCAAAGGTAAATGATTTAATTACACAGTTCAAAAATGATCCAACATCTTCCAATCTTATAAAAATAATGAATCAAAAAGCTTATATTGGTTATACGACTGGCGGTCATACTGGCGAAGACGTACCTGTATATATCTACGCACCAAAAAAAGTTGATAAAACACCACTCATTGGAGTCAATGAAAATACAGATGTTGCTAAGTTTATAGCTAATGCTATGAATCTTGATTTAGAAAAGGCTACACAAAAGTTGTTCGTAGATGTAACAAATAGAACAGGTGCTAAATTAGATGGTAATGTATTAACTTTAAATGAAAATGGAAAAACCTTAGTTATAAAAGCAAATCAAAGTATAGCAAAATTAAATGATAAAGATATAAGCCTAAATGGTGAAATAGCTGTTTTAATAGATGGAAAATTCTATGTACCACAGTCAGCTTTGGATTTATTAAAAAACACATCAAAATAAACCAACTCTTTTCTTTATCGGAGAGTTAATCATATTGAAAGTCACCCAAGTTCCATGGTGGCTTTCTCATACCCCTTAAACATGAAAATCTTCATATACATTTAACATTAGAATAACTTTGTTTTTACATTTATGGAATATAATAATCATTGTAAAGAAAAATAAAAAAGGTTCCTCCAACACTCCTCTTTACTTAATAACTCCCATACTTAAAACTACCTACAAAAGGTAGTTTTCTCTTTATCCATTTTTTCTTCCAATATATAAGAAATGTTCACTAGTACCCATAAGATTTTCATCCCGACTCAACTGATAACAAATTTCCAACCACTTTCTATACTCACTTTCTTCTAACATATTAATCTCTTTTTCTTTAGATCCTAGGATATTCTCTACACCAGCGAATGTTATTTCTCTTAGTCCAAAGCTATTCATCAAATCCCTCGCCTCTTTATAGTCAGTGAAGTAAGCTATTGTAAACCCTTTATCTCCTTGGTTTTCACCATTATCCAAGTATATCAATATGTCGTCTATATTTTCTATTGGACATAATCCTTTAAGATAATCTTGTATAGGTGCATAATTAGATATAAATGATGCAAATATAATTCCATTTGATTTCAATAATCTTACTGCTTCCTTAACAACAGCCTTTCTATCTGATTCTTCAATCAAATGATATAAAGGTCCCATTAATAGCACAATATCATATGCACCTTCATGCTTATGTAGCTCTAGCGCATTTCCATGTATATAAGCTTCTAGTGAAATACCTCTTTCTGCTGATTTTTCTTTCGCAACTTCAATATTATGCTTTGATAAATCAAGTAATGATACCCTATGTCCTCTTTCTGCCAAATATATAGAATATCTACCAGGACCACCGCCAATATCAAATATATCTAAATTCTCTCCAATTATATATTCATCCATATATCTTCTAGTAATGTCAAATTCAATTTTATGTCGCTCAAGCCTTTCCCATTCATCATACTTTTCGTCATACCAATGTTCAATTTCCTTCATGTAATTCCCTCCAGTATTCAATATACCTTTTATCTTCTATAGATTACATAATCTAATGGATTCCACTCTTTTATCAATATATCTATATCTACTAGTTTTATGGGATTAAATTTAGATTGACCACTTTTATTAATTGCTAAGCCTTCTGATACTATATAAGCAGCATGAATTATCTTTTCATCATCCTTAAAAACAATTACTGTATTTCTTTCAATTTTGTTATCTCTGGTTTCTTTATATCCCAGTTGTTCTAAAGCTATTAAAAATGTTTTTTCATGAACCCATTGTTTTAATATATTTTCTTGATGAGTTAAACAATATAATACAGTGCTTAAACAATTGATTCCTTCTTTAATTGTAAAGGTATTAACTATGCTGATTAAATCTATATCCATATCTATTTCATTACTAACTGTTTTGCAATTCCAGTCTTCCCAATCCTGTGCATAATGATATATAAATCGTTCCTTATCTTGATAAGATAAGCTCTCCCATAAATTTCTGTTCATAACTACCTTATTTTTAATTAGATTATTTTCTAAAAGTTTATTATCTATATAAAACCAATCTAAAGAAACAACTAATCCTCTATTTAATTCATATTGATTAAGTAACACCTGCTTTTGATTAGCTCTTGATAAATCATCAAACCAATTACTGAAATCTATAATGGCATAATTAGCTTTATTTGATATCCTCCAAAGTTCATAAGCATTTACATATTCTAATTGAGAATAAACAGGGTGATCAAAATACTCATTCACCGGCATTGGTAAGCATAAATTTAAATCTAAATCACTAGGCAACTCTTTTAAAAAATATATATCATACTCAGGTAATAAATTTAATATCCAATTATCAATAACATATTTTGATGGCTTTAATAAAAAATCATCTTGAAGCATTTTATTCCTCCAGTAAATTATTTTATTCATATCGTATTATCTTACTACTATAAATTCAAATATAACCTATTGAAATCCTTAAAAAGTACCATTTATAATACTAACACTAACTACACTGGCTTAATGTTATCAAACCAGCCCATACTTTTCCAATACTCTTTATCAATATTTCCATCTTGATATCCAGATATCATCTTCCTCATTACTATAAAAGTCAATCTAGTAGATAATCTAGATTTCAACTTCTTCCTATCAACTAGAGATTGATAATATTTGTGAGATTTTTTGATAAGCTTTTTTTCAATAATCAGTTTCTTACTTCCTTTTACGTCTTCCCATCTAGATGCAGCAACAGCACTACCAAAGTCATATACACGCTTAAAACCCATGTAGTTCAAAGCTAGCTTCATAGTTTTATTTGTCCTTTTCATGCCACTTCCTGCTGCAGTTGAAACTACAAACCCTATCTTTGAAAACACTTCATTATGAGGTCTATGAGGCATCCACATAAAACATAAATGATCTATCAAAGTTTTCATTGCTCCAGATACATCTAGTCCATATGCTGGTGATGCCATAATAATCCCATCTGCTTCAATAATAGAGTTAACTATGGGATATACATACTCACTATGGGGACAGAAGAGTTCTCCCTTAAGAATGCAATTAAAGCATCCACAACAAAGTTCTGGGAAATCCTTTGGTAGCCATATCTCTTCAAATTTAACATCTTCATATTGCCCTATAGTTCTTTTTATTATCTGAACACAGTTATATGTGCTACCCTTTCTACCATTTCCATATATTATAACAACCTTCATAGATCAACATCCCCTAAATCAATTTATTCTCTTATTATCTA
Source organism: uncultured Tissierella sp. (assembly GCF_902479755.1). Classification (NCBI taxonomy): domain Bacteria; kingdom Bacillati; phylum Bacillota; class Tissierellia; order Tissierellales; family Tissierellaceae; genus Tissierella; species uncultured Tissierella sp. The sequence goes on from NZ_CABSQO010000001.1 coordinate 57,472, forward strand.
TTAAACCATTATACTTCTTGATTTTTTACCTATTATACAGTTTATAGTTTTGCATTATCTTCTCCCTATTTCTTACAAAACTCCTCTATTCTATTAAATAAATATGGCTGAATCAATGGATAGGTTAAGTCTTGAGGTATGGTGTCAAATAGCCTAATCTCACCTATTTCAGAATTTGGTAATTCATCAAGACTCTCTACTTCAGAATAAAATAATTGCCCAAAGGATTCAATTTCATCTCTATTTACCGAATATATACAAACTGGAATAATTTTAAATTCCTGTGCTCCAGTTTCTTCCATTAGTTCTCTTGATGCCGTAAAATTAATATCCTCATTTCTTTCTCTGTGTCCACCTGGAATTTCCCAAGTCAGTCTCTCCTTATGTCTTACAAATATCCATTTCCCTTCGCACCTTGCCATAATAACTGCAAATTGCAGTTTAGCATCTTCTATTGTATTTAAATCATGAAAATTCACCTTTATCATACTATAACTCCCTACCTTTTTAAGTTTGTCATATCCTATACCTTCTCAATTTCTTAATGAAAGGTATATGTTTTTCTAGTTATCCTTTGATTCCATAAATACTGCCTTATTTGCTACTCTGAGACCACATTTTTCATATAATTTTTGTGCTGACATATTATCTGTATAGAGTCTAACTTTAATAGCTCCTGTTTCATATTGAACTTCAAATGCTTTTCCCATAAGCTTCATCGCAATTCCTTTTCTTCTAAATTCAGGGGCTGTCCACAATTCCTCGACAAAAATTACACCTTTATTCCACTTACCTAGTTTAGGTATATATATTAACATTATCCATCCTACGAAACGTCCTTCATGACGAGCAGCAAAAACATAAAACCCCTGATGATCAAGCTCCGAAAATGCATCCTCGAAGATTATATCTTTATTCTTATCTCTTTCCTCCCCAGTCCTTTCACATCCATTTGTCCTCCAATATACCATATCATCAAACATATGATAATTACTTTTAGTAATTCGTTCAATAGCTATATCTAAATTTTCCATTATTTTATCATCTCCAAAATTTTACTGACTACATTTCTTACACTCATGTTTGTTATATCTATTTTAAACGTATCCATATCTTCATAAAATTTTAGTCTATTAATGCTATTTTCTATTTGTTCTTCCGTTCTTCCATCTTCTAGCATTCTTTCTTTAAGAGTTTTAGGAGAAGATATCAATGATATTTTATAAAGTTGGAATTCTAGATCATCTAATTTACTTAGTATTGTTTCAAATATCTTTTCGTTGCCTATTACCCAATTAAAAATAACATATTTATAAGAGGAATTATTCAAGTAGCTTCTTAATAAGAAGTTAATATTATCTTCAACCATCTTCTTATTCTCTTCATTGACTACAAAAGGGTTCATCATCCAACACCAATCACCATCTAACCATACTGAGTTGGAAATTGATTTATAAAGCTCTCTACAGATAGTAGTCTTTCCCACCCCTGGTACCCCATTAATAATAATTAGTTTTTTCATACATAGTTCCTCTTCTTCTTAGTATAATTTTCATTTTTTATACTTATCTTTAACTAAATATAAACTACCTCAAATTCTTCAAAAATAACTGGCATGCCTTCCGTAAATTCTTTATCAATAGTATTACATTCCTCAGTAAAAAACTCTTCATGGACTTTTCTCCAATATTCAAGACTTAAGTCTCCTTCGCCTTCTTTTCTTGCATGCTCTCCTGTAATTAAGTTGAATGGTATTATTTCAACACGTTTTGTCTGAATAATACATACTGCGACACCATCCCAATCCGTTATTATACTGTAATCGCCTTCATTTGGTATAGGTTCTCCCTCATATTCATACACCCATAATGAAGACGCCGTAGCTTTCTTCTTACCTTCCAAAACTAATTTTGCTAATTTGTTTGCTGCACCTTCTGTTATCTCGAAATGCCATGATACATATTCTTTCTTAGTCTTAGAAATGGATTCACCAATTGTTTCTAAATAATTTTTCCACATAATTCCCACTGAATTATGTTCTGTTTTTTTCATATTTAATCTCCCCTACATGATATATCATTTTCTTTTCCTATTTTAAAACTGATTATTTGAAATTATATAAATTACCATATCCTATCCAACTTATCAGAATAAAATTCTATTGCTTTTTTATACTTCTTTATATTTCCATCTAAAGATGTTTGGGTTAAATTACATAGTAAAATTTCCATTGCTTTAGAGTGTTCCTTTAAGTTATATAAGGTCATTGCATAAAAAACCTTTATAGCTCTATTCTCTGGAAACTTAAATAAAGCTTTTTCAAAAACTTCTTTTGACTTTTCATATTGTCCTAATGTTCTATATGTGCTACCTAATCCTAAAAAAGCACTTTGTAAATCCTCATCATCTAACCCAATTAAAATAGCTTTTTCATAATACGGTACTGCATTTATTTCTAGACCTAAAACATCAAAACTCCAAGCACATTGATAATTGACCATTGCATCATTTGGATATTCCTTTACAAGATTTATTAAAATTTCATTCGATTCTTTTAATTTTCTTTCCTCTCTCAATCTAATTGCAGTTTCTAGTTTCTTCAAAGTAAATCTCTCCTTAGTATCCCATAGTCTTTGCTTATATGATTTAAAATAAATGAATTGCGCTCATAGCTATTTAATTACTTTTCTAGTAAAAAACAAATATAAAACTCCAACTATTGAAAGCAATAAAAATATAACAGTAAAAAGATATGGATGCGATTGGCTTGTCAAATAGATAGCTGTTGGTCCATCAGCACCACCTATGATTCCTATGGAGCTTACTTTACCTATTTCATTATTTAATTTATATGATAAATACATAGTTAATAAAGAATTAAAACTTATACTAATAATAGTCATTGCCATAGCAATAACAGTAAATATCATAACTGCTTTTCTTAATCCTTTTATTTTCAATCCTTTTTCCCTCCTACATCATCATTTCTATAACAATTTTATATAGTTTATAAATGACAAATCTCTTTCATTAGTCTATTTTTGTTTTCTATCTAAATACTCTTCTCTCGTTATAGAATAACAAACATCATCATAAATCCTTCCATCATATATTTTACTAGCAAACCTCAAAGTCCCCTCATATTGAAATCCACTTTTTTCAATTACTCTTTTAGATTGGCTATTGAAAGGGTAATGATAGCAAGAAATTATGTCACAATTCTCTTCATCAAATAAGTGTCTTACTACTTCTTTTACAACTTCACCCATAATTCCCTGCCCCCAGTAATCCTCTGAAAGTACATATCCAATCATCTTCCCATTAACACTTCGTCTTTTTTCATCAATATGAGCTCCTACTGAGCCTATTACCTTATTATTAGCTTTATATTCAATTGCCCATACTTCGTCTTTTTCTATAAATAATTGTAGTATTTTCATTGAGACATCTTGGTTCTCATGGGGCTCCCATCCTGCACTTGGACCTATATTAGGATTTTTTGCATATTCATAAAAATCATCTATATCATCTATTTTCCATGTTCTAAGAATAGTTCTTTCAGTTTCCAACGTTTTCATTATTTATTACCTCCCTATGTAAATATCCATAACAAACTTTAATAGTTCTTGAACTAATTCAAGATATTCCTTGCTTGATATATGATTTTATATCTTCTTGCATACAAAAATTAATTCTCTCCCACTTTTAATATCACTCTTATCATACCAGCCATATTCTTCCTCTATAGAAAATCCAGCATCTGTTAAATATTTAGTAATTTGGTCATAGTAATAATATTTTAATTTTAAATGTTCTTCTAATCTTTTCATATTTCCATTACTCTCTGTAATTTCAAAGGCATAATGAGGATAGATAATCTGATTTACTGTATCGATTTTATCACCCCAGTGTTTCTTTACAATTCTATATCCACAGCTATTATCAATGGTTTCCCATTGCACTACTTCATCATAGCACCAAGCTTCATCTAATTCTTTATATGGTCTAAATACATTTAATATAAAAAATCCCTTATCTGACAAATGTTCTTTAATACAATTTAAACTACTTATTATATCCTTCTCTTCAGTTAGTACTTGGAATGCTCTAAAAGGAGCAATAATCAGTTTAAACTTTTTTCTTAAATTAAACTTAGCCATATTTCCTTTTACTAAAGCAATATTATTTTTATAAGAACTTTCTTTTAGTTTCCTATTGAAAATTTCTAGCATAGTATCTGATAAGTCCAGTCCTGTTATCTTAAATCCAGCTTCTGCTAATTTCAAAGCCACCCTTCCAGTACCACATCCTAATTCTAGCACTTCTCCACCTGATTTTAACGCATATTCTTTATAAAAAGGTATATCATCTGTCAAATTATCTCTATTGTCATAATCATAAAGCCATGCCGTATTTTCATAAATATTACCTAATTCCATAGATTATCTCCTTATCAATAAAATAATATTTTCTCTTTATTTCTTTAAATCTAATGCCCTAATAACTCTTTCTGGCAGCTTTTCAAATAATATACTAAGAGAATCTCTATTATGAATCCTTATAATAGCCTCTGCAAAAAGAGGTGCAACTGACACAATTTCAACTTTGCTAGAATCTTGAACATATGGGTTTATAACTGTATCTGTACTTATAACCTTTTCTATTGGACTATTTTCAATTTTTTCTACTCCTTTTGAATTGAGTAATATATGAGATAAACATGCAAATATTTTCTTAGCACCTCTTTCTTTAAGAAATCCTGCTAATTCTACTAACGTTCCTCCACTTATGCTAAAATCATCAACTATTATTGCATTTTTATCTTTAACATCTCCAATGAGCTCCAGTACCTTGGCTTTTTCATCATGAGCCTTTCTAGTCTTATCTCCTATTACTGTAGAAACACCAAGATGGCGTGAAAACTCTCTTGCTTGTTTTGCATAACCTGCATCAGGAGAAACTATAACATAATTATCAATATCCATATTCTTTATATATTCACATAGTACTGGTAGTGCTATTAAGTTATCAACTGGTTTCTTGAAAAAGCCCTGTATCTGTGGACTATGTAAATCCATTGTAACTATCCTATCTGCTCCAGCTAGTTCTATCGATTCTGCACATACCCTTGCCCTTATGGATACTCTAGGCTCATCTTTTTTATCTCCTTTTGCGTAACTGAAATATGGCATTATAGCTGTTACTGAACTTGCACTTGCTCTTTTAAATGCATCCATCCAAAATAATATCTCAACAAATTCATCGTTTGGATTTAACCCTATAGATTGTACAAGATATACATCCTTATCTCTCACAGTTTCTCCAATCCTAACAAATGTATTGCCTTCTGAAAATGTAATTACTTCAGACTTGCCAAGTTCAACTCCTATATAATCACATATACTCTGAGCAAAATTCCTACTTGAACTACCACTGAAAATTTTTATTTCACTACTCATCCCAAGACCTCCTAATTATTTTTCTAGAGATAATAATATCTATTTATAAAATATCTTATTATATGAAGTCATTTATTTCTCTAATTTTATCTCCTAACCATCTTTTTCCATTAAAATAAATATTGTAATGGAAAAAACCTAAGTATTATAGTAATTTAAGTGCAATTTGCTAAGGTATTCTATCAATCTTTCAGCTAGATTAATTCCTATCCTGTAGTCATGTATATACCAGTTTTATACTTCTAAAGTCTACTGTTAACGCAAATCTATTTATTTCTATTTCCTTCAATATTAAACCTTACAATATTTTGAATCAGATCTATATCTAATTCCCTATCATTAGATATTTGGATTGTACCATTGGAAGTCTTATAACTGTGAAGTATGTTACTAAAGACTTTAACTGTTTCTGCTCCACAATATAGACCGATATGTCTTTTATGTGCTGCAAAATGGATTACATTTCCCTTGAAATAAAAAGTAGGCATATTCCAACTAATCTTCTCTGTCAATTCTGGTGATACATCTAGAATAATCTGCCTAAGCTTTCTAAGTTTAGGTTGAATTTCTTCTGAACATGTCCCGATATATTCATCAATAGTTTTTAATTTTACGCTCTCTTGCATTGATAACTCTCCTCTTTAGATTATTTATTTACAATCCATCAACCTATTCACAGTTTCTTCTAAGATTTTCATTCCTTCTAAATAATATTCATAATTAACTTCTTTAGCCCATGCACAAATCCCTAACCCCATATGTAAATTATAAAAATCTCTTTTTAAATCTAATTTACTAAGATTAATTCTACCAAATTCCTCATAACCAGATTTAAATCTCTCTGCCAATACTTTATCATTTTCAATAAGTGGTAAATAAACTTGAACTAATTCTTTATCTATATCAATCGGTATACTTTGTTCAAAATCTATTATAGCTTTTAAGTAATACTTATCATCTATTTCGCTGACTAATATATTTCTAGGACTAAAATCATTATGACACACAGTTGCTTTACTTACTTCATCTAATATACTATACATTGATTTCAACCGATTCTCTGCTTCTTTTAGCAGTGTTAAATTTTGATGCTCAAAGGAATACAACTCCGGCAATATTCTATTCATTAAGTCTTCAAAGTACTTTCTATATGTAACAAAACCTTGAATACTCCTGCCATTCCCATCCATGCTTCCAAAAAAATCAAATTCTTTATGACAATGAATTATACCTAACTGCCTCCCCATTTCATAATAGATATCCTTTAAATTATCCAATGATAATTTCTCATGTACTTGAGTCAACAGCTCCCCTTCAATAAAATCATATACTAGCCATTCTAACCCATTGTCAAATATACCATAATCAACAATCTTGGGAACTAAACCTTCTGTATTTGCAAAAAGCTTTAGACTTGCAACCTCTCTATTCCACCTATTCTTTTTGTAATAAAGCTTAATTACATATTTTTTGCTACCACATGACAACTTATAAACCAGATGTCTTTGTAAATTATGATTACCAATTGGTTCAATTGAATCAACAATTCCAATAATTGGCTTTAATTTATCTTTTAATTCATTTAAATCTATGTTTAGCATATTCCCCCCTAAATTCTTTTAATCTTATCTATCAATAAGCTCCACTAGCTTTTATAACGTTCATTACATTTAAATTAACATTTACTACTTTATTTCTCCATTTATTAACTTCAAAATCAATTGGTATATCTCTTTTCATAGCTATAAGATTAATATTTCTATTAATTATGGGTTCATTTTCCTTCAAAGCATCATACAATTTACCATCCATCAAACCTTTTTCTAATATCTCACTTATACTCCCAATACTCAATATTTTTTGTGCTGTTTTGGGACCTATTCCTCTAATACCTGTTATATTATCACTTTTGTCTCCAATTAATGATTTATACTCAACTATTTGCTGTGGATATACTCCAAGCTTTTCATATATTTTCTGAGAAGTATACATCATACCCTGTTTTCCACTTGGGTTAAACACAGATATATTATCATTAGCTAGTTGAAAAAAATCTTGGTCTGTAGAAACAATTATACATCTATATCTATTACTATACTTCTCACAAAAAGAAGCAATATAATCATCTGCTTCGTATTCTTTTATTTCTTTGTAGGGCATCTCTAGATAGTTTAAAACTTCAAATATATATGGTAGTTGTGTAAATGGATTTTCATTATCTGGTACATCTAGATAGTTTATTCGATTGCTTTTATAGTCACTGTAATCATTGCACTTGTTTATTGTGCTTGTCTCAGTATCAAACACAATCATTATACTATTAGGGGAAAATTCATTAATATACTTAATAAGTCCACTTATAAATCCAACAACTCCTTTGATTTCATTCCCTTTAGAGTTTCTGATACTTCCTGGTATACCATAAAACATACGAAACAATAAATTATGTCCATCGATTATCAAACAGCTTTCCATACTACTCCTCCTGTAAATTTTTCCGTAGTGAACTCTTCATAAATTGATTCTTCTATATTACTTATTCTGCAAATTTCCTCATATTCCTTCTTTTCCAGGAAAATAAATTTGAATAGTTCAAAAATACCTGCATTTTAAATTAAGTGCCATCTATATTAGATATGTCTTCTTCTACTTAGCAGGTCATTTTGTAACAAAAATATTCATTCAACATAACATGATTAATACCTAAATAAAAGGGGGAATTCCTTTGAAAATATCAGCTATAATAGACAGTGTCTTTTCTCTATTTATTATGATTTTAGTCGGTGTTTATGGGAGTAAGAAAAAAATTATCACTTCAGAAATGAATAAAGGATTAACAGATATACTTATACAGATAGCATTACCTTTCATGATCGCTGCATCTTTTATTTTTACATATGACGATACTATTAAATCTAATGTTATAAAGACATTTTATTATAGCCTAATAGCCTATATAATAATGATAGCTATCTCATACTTACTCCTATTGCCAGTAAAGAATGATAAGAAAACAATATTGCATTTTGCTAATGTATTTACTAATACAGGTTACGTTGGTTTCCCAATACTCAATTCTATATATGGTGCAGAAGGTGTTATATATGGATCTATATTTAATATGTTCTTTGTAATATTTGTGTGGACATACGGACTTATATTATTCAAAGGTAATTTTGAAAGGAAGGAATTAAAGGTAGAAATAGAAAAGGTTCTTTTAAACCCATCAATTATAGCAGTCTTTATAGGTATTATAATCATGGTATTTAATATTCAATTGCCTAGTGCCATATCATCCAGTATGAAAAGCATAGGAAATATTACTGGCCCTTTGTCTATGATTATTATTGGGGCTATACTCTCAAATGTTAAAATAAGAAAGCATTTAAAGGATTGGACAATATATTATGGAATAACTACTAAATTGGCAATTATTCCCATAATTATATACTCTATATCACTATTAGTAGGAGACACATCAAAGGCTATAAATACAGTAATTATTATGACTGCTATGCCTGCTTCAGCTATGACTTCAATATTTGCAGAGAGTTTTGATAAGGAGAAGGAATATGCAGCTGTTCTAGTGTCTATAACTACATTATTATCCTTAATTACAGTGCCTATATTATTAAAAATAATAACTTAACTTTGATATTGATATAATATTGAAAATCATAGATAATTTTCTATTATGTAAGTCCATTTTTTCGAATATCATTTAATTCATCTACAGTAAAAATATTAGCTTTATAAAAGTCTAAAAACATTTGAGATATACTCACATCAAAAATTAACATATCATCAGTATTGATTGTTACCTTTACTCCACCATCAAATAAAGTACGTATAGGGTGAGTTTTGTAATCATCAGTTCTACTGAGAATAATATTACTGGCTGGACAGATATTTAGGATAATATGATTGTCGGATAACCAACGAACAGTATCTTTACAATTTGCCGCAGATATCCCATGCTGTACCTCATCTAGTTCTAATACTTCCACTGCTTCTCTAACAGAATCTGCATCGCCAAACTCTCCTACATGGGCACGAAGCTTTATACCATATGATTTTGCTAAACGATATAATGGTTTGAAATTTGCTATTGATTGCGCAAATTCATTTCCACAAATATCAATTGATTTATAGAAATTCATACTGAAATATTCATGACATAAATTCAATATAGAATTTACATTACTTCCTCTATCAAAAGCCAACTCAGGAACAAATTCAATTTCTGGTGCAGTTTCTTTATGAATACTTGAAATAGCCTTTATAAAGTTTGGTAAAGAACCATAAAGTGCTTCTTCCCCTAACCCAAAACTCAAAATAAGCTTAGTAACTCCATCATCTTTTGCCTGCTGAAATGCACCCTTAATTCGAACTTCATAACCATCTATCCCCTGACAATGACATCTAATGTTTTTCTCATACCATCTCTGCATATCCCCAAGATCTAAAAATTTTTGATTTAATCGAGGAATTTGAACTCCTGCCCACTTTTCAATAAAGCGTACATTTCCACCTCTTGGTGCATGATTATGAAGATCACCTTTAGGAATTTTTTTTATACTTTCTATGTCGCATCGTTTTAAAGCATCGATAAAAGCAGTATCCATCAAATATCTCCTTCCTATCTAGTGTCACTAATAAATTTACTCCTTACTATCCACTCACTACATCATATACATCAATCACAGGAATACTTCTAATTCTTAATGGTATTCTCACAGTACCCAACCCCCTACTTATGGAAAAATATTGATCATTATCGTTCTTCTTGCATCCAATATGAAATCCATCATATAGAGTTTTATATAAAATTGGTATATTTATTTGTCTTCCATGTGTATGTCCTACAAGAATATGATCATAGCTTATTTCTTTAGACTCTAATGTATTAATTATATTTGGTGAGTGAGCTAGTATTATTTTATAATCGTTATCTATTTTCTCAATCTCAATATCATAGTCTTCGTTTCCATATATAGAATTATCAAAGCCATATATTAAGATTTCTGTTTCTCCTATTATTAAGGTTGAGTTCTCATTAATCAATAACTTTAGATTATTGTACTTGTTAATTTCATTAATTAGTTTGTCTAGCGATATCTTTCTTTTTCTAAGAAAACTCTTCTGTTCTTCTCTCTCATAATTTCCTAGTACCATAAATACAGGATGTTTTATAACTCCCAGTTCTTCTATTACTCTAGGCAACTTTTTTTGAGTATTTGAATAATCTCCCGTAACCACTACAAAATCAGGATTAGTAGAATTTATAATGCTACTAATCCTGCCATTAATAAAATTTACTTTATTATGAATGTCAGATATATGAATGAATCTAAAATTAGAAGGTACTTTTTTCTGTATTTCTGTATGTTCTATTTTAACTAGATGAGTGCTTGAAATAATTATAGATATTGTAGCTATAACGATAATTCCGGTTATATAGTAAAAAATGATTATCACCTCTTTATAGATGTTTTTTGAATGATTATTCCGTAAAAACATTATTTTATTTATGTACTCATTATATATCTGCTATCAGCAATGTTCTTTACAATTTTATATCCATTTCTATGATATAAGTTAATAGCTCCTTGATTATTTACAAATACATATAAAAATACATCTTTATTTTTTTCTCCTGCAATTAAGGCAACATGTTTTAAAACTTCTGTTCCAATACCTCTACCTTGAAATTCATCAAAAATAAAGAAATCATCAAGTTCAAGACTTCCATCTTCATCATGCAAGTAATAATAACCTACTTTAATTCCTTCAAAGTAAATACATTGGTAGTTCTCTATATTATATTCTATCTTGTTCTTAACCCAAATAAAAATCTTTTCAAAATCAAAATTCAAATTAGTTTCATATTTCTTAATAAGATTTTTATTTAATTCAAATACTTTATCAATATCAACAGCTGTTGCATTTTTAAATATTATGTTCATCATTGACCTCCATATATAAATATATATTACTTTTTCACTCTTGCTACTCAATATTTACATTTTTGTGCTGAATTTATTTCGCAATCCTTGTCCACCAAATCTGACCAGATAAATTCTTCCAAAAGTTCATGCTCTGATTCTTCTAGTAAATATATGTTTTTATTTATCTACTTAATAAGTCCTTATTAAAAATTCCACCTTTCCCCTCTATACTTAGCCTTTGAATAAATTCATGTATAAATTCTGCTCTGTCATCAAATATCTTTTTAGATATATCGTAATTCAGTTTTCTTCTGCAATCCTTAAGATAATATTCAAATTCTTTATCATTATAAAATTCAATTGATGTATCAACACTTTTTTCATCATATGCTTGATATATAAAGTTCAACCATACTTCCATAGTCCCCATATGATCTATCATATCTGCATCTTGTACTATTCTTATCTGTTTAGACCAATCTTCATTACTGCTTCTTAAATTATGACATCTAATTATTTCAGCAATCTCCATTAGTTCTTCATATGAGCATTTGTCTTTCAATACTTGTTGAACTAAGATACTGCCATTTTCATTATGTGGTTCTATTCCTTTAGCTATATCATGAAAAAGTGATGCTACATATATGATATTATCCTTTGAATTATCGATTTGTCCTACTATTTTTCTAATTTCTATTGCTAATTTTGCTGTTCTCAATCCATGATAATAAACATATCCTTTTTCTCTCTTAGAATGAGATTTTCTTTTTCCCATCGTTTTAAATGCTAATTCTTCTATTCTATTAATGTCTATATCTCTCTTCCTCCTCTTAGTCATTCTGTACTAAGTTTTTAGTCATATACACCATCCCTGGGATATATCCAAGTTTCTGATTTAGTGCCAGCATATTGCTATTTCTATAATGAACTGTTGTTTGTATCGCTTTAATTCCCTCAAGTCGGCACCATTCCTCTAATAACATTTTTAGGTTTGTGGCTATCCCATGACCCCTGTAACTTTCTGTAACGTACAAGGATAGAATCATAACAGTACCTTTAGGTTCTTCTTGTTTATATGCCCATATGAATCCTTGCATATCCCCCTGTTCATCTTCTGCAATGGCAAGAAATAATTCTTCTTTTTTTGTGTTTAAAATTCTTTGCACCGTTTCCTCTATATCTGCTGTTGAAGCTTTATAATCTGGTCTCCATAGCTTTGGTGTTAGATTATGCCATCTCGCAATTTGCATTAAAACTAACTCTAATTTTTCATCAGTATAGCTGCCATCAATCTCAATTTTTCTATATTTCATCGTTAGACCCTCCTGCTATTATTATTTATGCGATTTTATTAGATTATCTACTATCTTAACTGTACAACATTTAATAACTCCTATATTTTTATCCCATATTTAGCTATTCATTAGGGCATTCCCCTGCTCTAGCCATAATAATTACTAATAGATAATCTTGTACCGCTTCTCTTGTAACATTCATTTCTATAAGGTATAAATCTGCCAGTGTTTTCTTAAGCTGTAAAAGCATTTCTCTTTCTTTTACTTCTGCTGGCACAGGTGTGTATTCCACAAGAAATACAGTTCTTGCTATATCATATAAGAAGTCTCCATGGCATACATTCATGAAATCTATCACCATTGCTTGTCCATCAGATATAAATATATTACCAGGGTGGAAGTCACCATGACATAGAGTATTACCATCCTTCAATTTGTCTAGCATGTCTAATGCTTCTTTTTGTTTATTTGGATTTCCTGATAAAGCTTTTACTATATTATATTTTAAAAACTCCTTGTAACTTGGTACATTACTGATGTTATTTTGAAGGATTTCCTTATGTAAGTTTGCCATATATACAGCACAACTTTGTACATCACCTGTTCTCATAACCCAATCAAGTAGAGATTCACCTTCTATTTTGTCATAGATAATACCTATTCGCTCTTCCAAAAAAACAATCTCATGTGCTTTTGGTTTTATAAAACCCATATTGCTTATTACTCTTGCATTATTAAACTCTTTCTCTACTGATTCTTTCGGATATCCTTGATTGAAAAGTTTAAGTACCTTATCCTCTTCCAATTCATATGCAGTTGCTGTATTACCCTTGCCTATTATTTTCCCATATTTCATTTGTCTCTCTCCTACTATTTCTAAATTCTAATCTATTAATTCTATGAACTCCTTTACCATTCTATCTATGCCTATCTTTATTTCATATAAATTTTGTGTTCCTAGAAACGCAGGAGTTGTTACTATTCTATTTTGTATATCTACATATGCTTCTGTAGAATTAACTTCTTTTACAATTACATTATTCATTTCTAATATATTTCTATGAGCATTATTACTGGTACAAAGCTCTAGTTGTTTAGCTTCATTCCCCAAACTTTTTGCTATTAAGACTGTTGCACCACACATTGCTGCAATGGGTTTTTTTGATAAATATATGTCTTTTATTAATTTATCTACATCTTTATCTATTGAAAAGTTCTCTTTTTCTAATACATAGTTTGATAAATTTTTAAATACTCCTAATCCTCCTGGTAATATCAATCCATCTAATTCATCTATACTAATATTATCTAATGCTTTAATTCTTCCTCTCCCAATACGTGCTGACTCCATCAAAACATTTCTATTCTCACTTTCTTCAATTTTCTCATTAAGATGATCAAAAGTATGATACTGATTTTTATCTTGAGCAAGACATATATAGTCAATTCCATATTTATCTAAGGCTAGATATGTCAATATTACTTCTTCTATTTGACTGCCATCACCAACTCCACATCCCGATAATAATACCCCGATATTCATTAAATATGTTCCTCCTTTATATTAATTTCGCACAATGTCTGAGTATTTATTACATGCTTGAACTAACACACAAACGTATATTATCCATCCACTTTTGCTATCCAATACTTGCATTTTTGTGCCGAATTTATCTCAGAACCATTTTCCACTACATCTGACCAGATAAATTCTTCTAGAAGTTCACATTCTGATTCTTCCAGTAAATTAAGGTTAATATAATTTATCCTATCTAGATATATTCTTTATCTTTAATCTTTAATCATTGAATATATATGCTCTAAAAACAATGGTGCATTTTTGATTATATAATCTTCATTAACTTGCTTCTTTTCTATTTCATCAAATGGATATCTATATTGAGAAGTATATTTAATAAATGGTATCCATGATGAATCAGGGAACTCTTTCATAAACCAATCACAAGATTTCCCTTTGGATAAAATATCATTATTTATAAATGTATATAGACTTCTTGTCCCTAAATATAGCAAATGTAATGAGAAATAAATATCCTCAATATCTTTTGAATACTTAATATTATTTCCAATCTCTTTAAGTATTTCTTTTTTTAATTCATCATGAGAAGGTCTAAATATTTGTTCATTAATATCTTTTCCATAAACAATTTTGCCATATTTGCTTAAAGTAAGATGGTCTACCTTAGACATAACAGATGTTGATATCTTCTTCCATCCATTTCTGCCCGTACCTATATAATAACCCAAACCTATATATTCTTCCGGTTCTTTCAGCATAGGTAAAGGACAATACATTCCCTCTAATTGAATTCCAAATTGTCCAAATTCTCCAGCCCTCAATCTTTCATGTAAATTTATTATTTCTTCACAATTATTAGATAATAAATCACGCTCAGTTACTACTAAAAAATCTATATCTCCTTTCCCATAGATATAGTCTCCTAAAGCTACTGATCCAACGATAATTATTGATAATAAATTATCATCTAATATCGCTTTAACTCTATCAATAAGATTATTTATCATAGCAATAAAGCTTTTATCGTTAAAAATGTTTTCCTCCATATTATCTCCCTAGTGAATATCCTATTTTATCCCTATTTTGATTTATAGAAAATCAATTCTTCTTCAATATATTATATAATAAATCCAATATTAAGTTCTCATCTGCTGTTGCTCGTTTTCTTAACTAAAAATACCTTTCCTTCCCACATTTCATAGTTCTCAGTGTTCCATAGTTATTAAAATAGACTTGAATCCGCTCCTAAAAAATTTCACTATTTCTTTGATTTAACCTCTGAAATTAATTTTACTGGATTAACTATTTTCATGTTTTTTTCCTTACTGGCATCATCCCTTTTATCTTCATCAAGACTATCTCCAGTGGATATAGCCATATCCCAAAATTTTTCTGGAGTCATATCTGGATCTACTTCACATGCCAATGTATATAATCCGCTGATATATGGTATAACCATACTCCATGCGCCATTACTGTACATTACATACTCATCTTTTCCAGTTGGACTAGCTAACCATCTTGCATCCATAGGAGTCAACAATATATCCTCTGCTGTACCGTCTCCTTCTACATAGTATTTTAAATAATATGATTCTATTTTTTCTGGATCAGACATTGGTTCTCTATTAACACCATTAAAAAAAAGCTTATGAGTTTCATAAAGTCGTGCAGTTACAACAAATATGTTTTCTGCCTCAGCTTTTTCGATAGCATTATAAATTGCTTCTGCATTTTTACTCTCTGGATCCCAACCAGATGATATTGACAATACTTTAATTTTATTGTCTTCTGGCAAAGCTTTATTTATTTCGACCATTCTTTCTATGGCATTGGCTAAATGTACATATCCCTCTTCATAATCTGTATCTTCTTCCAAATATGCAATATAATATATATTAGCCTCTGGTGCTACCCCTACATCTTTTCCGCATAATATTGATGTTATAGGGGTTCCATGATAGTGAGCAGGACTATCCATATCAAATATTTCCTCATATACCACTATATTATCTTTGAATTCTTCATGATCTGCAAGCAAACGTCCATCTATTATGCCAACGTTCACACCTTTTCCAGTAATATTTTCTTTATGCAGATAATCAATACCTAGACCTGGCTGCTTTCCATATTTTATAATAGTTTCTACATCAAAATTTACAGGAAGTTTTTCAGGCCATATGGTTTGACTATCGAATATAAAATTCCTTAATTCTATTCGTGTAAGGTCCATATCAGATGCATCATAACTCCTTAAATCATATCTATTTCTCTGTTCATCAAAAATTTCACTTATATCTGTTATTTTTCCTCTGTTATAGTTTAATGGTTCCGGATATACTTGAATTTTCTGTTCAGAATTGTCTTCTGCTTTTGATAGTGTATCATTATTTTGTTTGCATCCTGTAAATGCCGTACTGATCAATACAATAGCTAATACCATACCGATTATTTTATTTTTCATAGTTATCCTGATCTATAAAAGGTTTTCCATTAAATCAGGATTTCCACCTACCTTTCTTTTTATAATTTTATTAATATCTATTGTCTTAATATCTTCTAATTAAGTTTTACTTAGTTTATAATTCAATCCAATATCTCTGAATAATTTCAGAAAAAGTTTCACTAAAGACTTCATTTTCCAATATTCCATTGTTATTTTGAATAACTTTAGCTGATGCCATATTTATTTTATTACAGGTAATTAAAACTTTATTCAGACTTAACTCTCTACATTTTTGTAAGCCTAATTTTAACATTATAGTTGCATATCCTTTTTTTCTCTCAGCAGGTCTAATAGAATAGCCTATATGGCCACCTTCATCTAAAAGAAACTCATTTAATTTATGTCGTATATTAATCATTCCAATAATCTTATTATCTGATTTCCTAATAAGAAAGTAAGTATTTGCAGGTACTCTTCCTTCTGGGATATTTGATAAATCCAAATCTTTTTCAATCTTTAGTAACCATTCACCATAATCGTCGTACCTATCAAGTCCACCTGTCCCGTTAATTTCTGAATTATACTTTAAAAATTCTTGTATATATTCAAATGCTTCTTTTTCATACTCCTTTGAAGGAGATATCAGTTTTACATCATCCATCTTCTCACCTCTCCAATTAAAATAATCTACAATTTAGTAACTTCTTGCTTTCTATCAAACAAATCCCAAGGAACTATCGAAATATTCATTCCTAGGGGTATCTCATACCTAGTAAAGAGACGCCTGCCAATCTTTTATTAGAAGATATCCATAACTTATTCTATCTGACTAAAAATAACTCATAACCCAATCATAACATTCATTTAGCTCATCCTCTGTTAAAATATCTGAACGATGTTCAAATAATACTTTTACATCTTTATTTTCGGAAGATATAATGTTTAAAAATTCTCCTATATTACTCCACCCATCTTGTTCATTTAGTTTCATTAATGCAGGATGATGACCATTTTCTATTACATCTGTAACCTTTATATTAGATATATGAAGTAAATATGTATACTTAGCCATTTCTTTTATGAAAATATTATAATCAAAGTTATAATCTATATTACTTAGAACATGAATCCTCGCACTATCTAAACATAGTTTTAGGTCTGGATACGCTTCTAATAAATCTTTTAATAATTTTCCTTGATACAAATACTTATTGAGCATTTCTATTTCCAATACTATTTGAATCTTATACTTTTTAGATAACTCAGATAATTTTTCAAATGTATATTGGCATTGATTTTTAAACTCTTCAAATCCATATCCCTTTTCTCCAATAGTCTCATCTTTATGAGAAAATTTGCATTTCTCCCAGTTAAGTCTTTCATCTATTACCATAGGTTTCGGAAAATGTAATAATAAATATTCCGCTCCTATCTCTGATGCATATTTAATCTCATTTTCAACTGCTTTAAATGCTTCTAAAACTTCATCTTTATCGAGAGATAGTAATAATGGATCTCTATATTTATAGCTTGATTTTTTTAGAGGAAAATGTACTCCTATTTTGAAATTATCTTTTTTTGCTATCTCCAACACCCTTTGGATTTCTTTTTGCTCATTAAAATTACAAAACTCTATCCCTGAAATTCTCGATGTGTAATCTCTCTTATACTTTATATCGTCAAATCTACAATGCATTCCTATAAAATATTCTGTCATATTCAATCTCCTTTTCCCTATATAAATAATTACATAATAATATACATAGCTAGTCTCATTTAGTTCAATAATCCTTATTCATTAATCTATTATAGGCATCTAATACCTCAATCATTTTCTCACTATTTCCCCCATGGTCTGGATGATATTTTTTAGCTAACTCCCTGAACTTCTTCTTTATATCATCAACAGAAGCTCCTAGAGATAACCCAAAATAATCTAAGACACTAGGATCTTGAATTTCATCAAAGTCTAGTCCAATATCTTTGTACTTTTGAAAATATACACTGTAAAAGTATTCTTCAAATACCTCCTTCAATTCCTGCTTATGTAAATTAAGTAGTTTAGAAATAGGATACTTAACTGTCATATCATCAATTAATTTTGTAGAAAAGTATTCATCCCATACATATTTTTTAGAAAATCCCTCATCAACATACTCAAAACGAATTTTATCTTCGGCTTTCTTTAATTGCCTTAGCTTACGTTTTAATTTGCCAACATCCATTAAACCACATCCCTACTTATAAGCTTTCAATATTTTTTCAAATAACACAAATTACCTCAACTCTATTTCCATCTCTATTATTGAATCTTGATTCTCATCTATAATCTCTACACTGATCCTATTTACCATAGTTTCAAAAGTATCACTTATATCATCTACCTCAAGAATCGCAGCTTTATATTCCTCCTCATTTTCTATCTTGCCCACTGTCATATGCGGGTAATATTTACCATCTCTCAGCCACTGTGGAAAATACGGTTCTAATATTCCTGTATAAAGTTTTTTATGAATAGTATATATTTCTTCTCTACCAATCTCAATGTTAAGAAAAAGATAATTTCCAAATGATTGTACCGGTGTAATACCTTTAAGTATTATCTTAAAAGATCCTGTATTTAACAAGACATATTCTATATGCTCTTTCAATTTGTCTGAGCCTATATCACTATAAAATGGAAACACAAGTGTAATATGAGGCCTAACACGACTTGCTAGCGGATCATATTTCTCTCTTACTTCATCAATGATTTTTATATTGTCAAATTCGGGAAATATCATAATGCATCGTTCTATCATCTTGTAATAATTCTCCTTTGGTATCTTAAATCTAATAATTAATGTTTTGCTTTACACAGTTCTCCTACTATAAACTGACAGCCTATAAATCTACCTATTAGTCTACAGTAAATACAAGATCTCAAAATACTAATAATAAAAACTATAAATTAAGTCCTAATTCTTTAAATAAGATATTCAATCTATCCTTCTCATTTTCATTAATAGAAAGATTGGTATTATATAAATAGTGCTGAAGTACATCAGCATCTTTAAGTATTTCACAATAAGCATCATCTATATTTTGTTTGTTACTATGGCTAAATATTGAACTACAAATAATATCAATTTCTTCTTCACTAAAACAATTAATCTCATTTAGGATTTTTCTCGCTTCAATAGATCCTAATTTTCCGTGGTCTACACTATAGCCTGCTTTATAACTCCAAATATCATGGAGCATCCCTGCAACTGAACATATCTCAACATCTAATCCACGTTTCAATGCAAGAAGACCACAAATAGTAGATACACCATATAAATGGACATATCCACAACGTCTTTCTTCTAAATCTAGTTGTTCCATTAAAATTTTATCAACAATATTACGAACACCTTCTAATCTATTCATAAATTTCCCCTTTCAATTATTTACTTTACACAAAATGCTCACATAGATAAAAACTCAAAACATGTTCAGCATTTGCACTTAATCGTTTTGGTATAAAAGCTTTCTAATATACTGGGATTCCACAGAAATAAACTTTTGCATATTGGAAAGTGTAACATACTTATTTGAAGACATGTCCACATCTTCCCTATCTATAAATTGACTTCGTAAAATAGTATCCTTTATTTCATTAATTTCACGGAGGTCTACAACATTCTGTATATCATATCCATTAGCATCTTTAAGTATCTCCCATATTATTTTCTGCTGTGGCTGCAATAGGTATAGTGCATAATCCACATTATTTGATTCTTGATGATAGATGCTTCCCATACCTTTTTCTAAAGCTTCTTTATTTTCTAATTGGAACGGCATCCATATTTTTATATTATTTTGTATATCAGCAATTATATGAGAGCAGTATCCATATATAAAATCAGCTTTCTCTGTATCCTTATTTTCTTCTAAAAAAGAAAGTACATTTTCTAACCATTCTTGATTGTTTGTGACCATTCCCCACTTTTCATTCCCAGCACACAGATGACTTATCTTTTTCATGTCACTTACATAATTATCACGAAAGTGAACGGAATCAGGCGCAATGGCACCCAGCATGAAGTCACAAGGTTTCTTAATTTGTGGTGTATTACTTAATATGTTATATGCAATATGTAAATGAGTCATTGGAAAAGGCATTTCTTCACTCCTTAATCTTTCTTAAATTTAATAGCATTATATATTAGATTTCCATCTTTCAAAATTCAGCTTTGCTCCTAGTAATAAAATAACGGAACATATAACCCCTAAGAATATACTTACACTTCCAGGGGAAATTCATATTCTCTACTTAAATGCAATAACATCAAATACTTTTGAACAATATTCCTTACCATTTAATCCATCAATAATATACTCATTTGTGTAAATATTAACTTCATGAAATTTTTCCAATGTTTTTTTTAATTCTTTTATATCAGTATAATGATGAGGAATTCCTTCTTCTCCTTCTCTAGATCCAATAAAAGTATTCTCTTCAATAGCCTTCCCTAAACCATATGACAAATCATCTTTTGATAACATATCACAAATTAGACATCCTTTTGGTTTTAATACTCTATATATTTCTGCTATTCCCCTTTCAATATCCTTAAGCTTTGCATGATGTAATACTGATGTACAAACAACAGCATCAAAGAAATTATCTTCAAATAAAATATCTTGAAAACTAAAATTACATATGTCTATATTGGATATATTTTTTCTATTTACTTTATCTCTCAATATACCTATTGGTTTCTCATAAATGTCTGAAGCAAAGACTTCAAATCCATGCTGAGCAAAAAACAAAGAGTTTCTTCCAGTTCCACAACCCAAATCAAGTATTTTCTTATAGTTCTTATCATTAAATATATTTATAGAGTTTTTAATTATATCAGATAAAGAAATTTGGTATTCTCCATCTACATTTTCTATAATAAGCCTTTGACTATTCCAGTCATTTTTTATAGTATTTAAAATAATCACCTCAAATCATATTTTTACCTAATGCAAAAGCAAATCATAACCTATCATAATTACAAAATCTCCAAATAATGCTAAGACATTACTCAACAATCTATTATCTTTTACTGATAATCCTTCCTGCCAATATCTAAGTATTTATTTTGCCTTAGATTTAGTTGTGATATAATTCCAAAATCCAATAAACACTAAAGATATTTAAAGTTTTACTTCATTCGTTTAGCAATTGGATGATCTTCGTTTAACTCTAATAAATCCCATAAGTTACCGTATAAATCTTTAAAGACAGCAACAGTTCCATATGGAGCTTCTTTAGGTTCTCTTACAAATTCAATTCCTCTTGCGATCATTTCATTATAATCTCTCCAAAAATCATCAGTATTTAAAAATAAAAACACTCTTCCTCCCGTTTGATTTCCAATAAATGATTCCTGCTCAGTCTTTGATGCTTTCGCAAGTAATATTGTGGTTCCAATCGAACCTGGGGGAGATACAACTACCCATCTCTTGTCTTGTTCCGGCTGATAAGTATCTTCAACTAATGTGAAATTTAACTTCTCAGTATAAAACTCTATTGCCTCATCATAATCTCTAACTACTAAAGCTATATGTACTATTGTTTGAATCATGTTATTAACTCCTCCTATTTATTTTAATTTAGTAAAATATTAGTTTTCTAAAATCTTATGCTTGTACAATTTTAAATCCTATGCTTTTATATAACTCTAGTGTTCTCCCATTACTTGATAATGCATTTAAAAATTCACACCTAATGGATTTTGTTTTAAGTCTTTGTTTACTGTAGATTTAATATTTCTTCACAATACAATTATTTTGGTATACTTCTAAAATACACATGATTACCATCTGGATCACAAAAATGCATATTCTTTGCTCCCCATGGCTGTATTTTAGGAGCATCAATTATATCTATCCCTAAATGTAATAATCTTTTATATTCTTCTTCTACATCATCAACAGTAAAAGCTAAGCTTATATTATGATTTTGGTTGTTCTTTACTTCTCCATTGTTATAAACAGTTAGTGTTGTGCCTTCAGTTATAATGAACTGATGCTCTTCATCTTTACAGTCTGAAGAAATATTTAATATCTTTCTATAAAAGTCAGCCATTTTAATTACATCATTCGTTTCTAAACAAACCTCTCCTAATTTCATTCTTTTTCTCCTTTCCTATGTTTTCATAAAATATCATACCTGCATTTTATTGAACTAGAAAGTCTCATCCTATTTTCTTTGGCTTATAATCCTTTAAATTTAGTAAACCACTATTTTGGGCCCAGTTATCCAAGATATATTAATTTAGGTCAGTACTTAAATTTCTGATTCTGTCGTTTAATGCTCCTGTATCTGCAACATTTACTGTCATTAGATAACTCCTGCCTTAGATCCATGGACGAGGACAAGAACTCCTTTAATAAGATTCTAAGCATTAATTAAACAATTCTTCACAGGGTACCTATTATTAAATATTATTGGAATACCTTTTCCTAACCAATAATTATTATCTTCAGAATATACAACCTGAATATGAAAGTGAGATCTTGACGAATACCCTGAATTACCAACTTGCCCAAGGTAATCTCCTACCTTCAGTTTTTGTCCAAGGTTCACTACAATAGTGTCCTTTTTAAAATGATATAAAGATATATAATAATTACCATTCTTGATAGTAATTTGATTCCCACTTTTATTGGGTAATTTCCCATATGGAATATTATCATCTTCATTTAAAATTACTTCTACTACCTCACCTTCTACAGGACTATATACTCTTTCTCCATAAATATTGTAGTCCTCATTAGATGATGATAGTATTTTCCTTTTTGCAAAACCATATTTATTCAATTTTATTATATCTGTAGCAAAGCGCATAGAATAGTAATTTTTTATATTTTTTCTTTTCCATCCATAGTAATGATAATTGCTAAAATAAGACTTCTTGCCATCTCCACCATCAATAACTAAAAATTGACCATTTTTAAAGGGAAAGGCTAAGCTAAAGCAGTTCTTTTTTTTGATTTTACTTAAGATAATACTAGTATCAATTATAATAAAAACTATAATCCAAATAAATGTTTCAGATCGATTAATTAGGTTGCTTAATTCACCAAACGCAAGGTTTGGAGTAAATATAATTCTATAAATAATCAAAAGAATGCCAATTATTATTAAGAAGTAATATATATATCTAAGATAAAAATTCGTATATTCCCAATAGCAAAAAGAAAAAAGAAAAAAGAATATCCCGAGTACATATATTGCTAATAAAACATATTCATTTATGGTATCACATCTTCGAATAAAGATTTTATATATTAACTCAAATGGCAATATTATCTGCAAATACAAATTTCCCAAAAAAACAGCCGGCTTACTTGATGCCATATTATCACCCCACAGTTTATCTATTTTTCTCTCCTTACTTTCATACTATATTACTTATTCGCCACCCCTCTACATATTCCTCTATTTTTTTAAAAATTGTCATAATACAAATTTCGACAAAATAAAAAAGGCTTATATAAAAGCAAAATGTATCCTATAGAGTAGATATTAAAAAAGTCTCTTCTATAGGATACACTTTAACTTATTAAATACCTTTTGATAACTATAATCTTTTACAAGATACAAGAGTTTATCATAAGTTACACATATTATGTTCATTTTGTTTGTATAAATTAATTCGCAATTTATCGATATTCGGAGTATTTATCATACTCTTCTTAATCAGCTCATCAAATTCATTTTGGAGGTATATCATTTCTTCTCGAGCAACTGATGTGTGCTTTGCCATAGTTACTTCTGCAAGCTGTGTTCCCATAACAATTTTAAAAATCCTAGCAAGCAAAAAAGTGGGAAGTTTAAAATAGTTTAACTTTGGCGGAGTAACCTTAATTTTTAATGTCTTCAGTACCGAAAAACCCTCTTTGATGCCTTTTACCATTATGGCAACATCAAAGTATGATTTTGACAATTCATAATTGATGCATTTATAACCATATAATGAGTTTCCTATGCTTGTCACTATTGCCACATGTGTCTTCTGCCAAGCATCCATGTTATTACAATACACAGATGGAATCCCTGCTTGATTGAACATTTTAATAATTTGTTTTACACGCTCTGTTTTATGACAATGATACTCTCCAAATGTAGTTGTTTGAAAAGCACGCATCAAACCTCTGCCAATAAAATAGTGAACTTCTCCGTTTTTTCGTTCCCCTCCTGCAGAAGGAAATCCTATTATAATTCGCTTTTCGTCAATCTTATCTGCATAGTCAGCATAGCCTAAAGCTGTATTAACCATAAAGACAATATTGGATGATTTGTTTTGAGATAAAATCGGCAAAACATCTTCAACTTGTGTTCTCTGCATAACTACAAATATATAGTCGTAAACGTCATTAGGCTCAAGTGTTTCAGTCACACTCACTTTGGCAACTTCTCTTTTCCCAGTTTTAGGATTTATAAGAACAACGCCATTACTTTTTATTTCACTATACCGGTCTCCTCTGGCAAGTATAGTGACGTTTTCCCCTGACAAAGACAACTTGTTTGCAAAAATACTTCCAATTACACCAGCACCATAAATCAGTATATTCAAAATATCACCTTCTTCACATATCTAGTGTACATTCCTATACACTGATTGGCTTTACTTACTTTATACATAGACTACATATAATCTATGTAGTCTATAATTTATTTAATTGTGTATAACATGTTAATAACTTTGTAGATAATTCGCCATAGAAGAATATTGTGCATTAAGTTTACTATAGATTATGCTTATTTTGTTCACGCTCACTATTTGTGTGATAAAATTTTCTCTATTAAATCATCATAAGATATTTTTGAATAATCTGTTGAATCAACATAAATCATAACATCTCCATATTTGAAACTGCCACAATTTTGAGCCGCTTTTTTAAACACCTCAAAATCATCAAAAAAACCATTAGAAACAAGACCTGGATGTCTTTCGCTTGTTACATCTCTTTCAACAAATCGTCTGTGAATTACTTGGGAATCTCCGTCAAAAAGGACAGTAATAACTTTATAACCATATTTTTGCACCATTGGTTGGAATATATCTACACCAGCGTTTGTAAAATTACTTTCAAAAATTATTGATTGACCTGTACTCATAAGCATTTCGCAGAAATAAAATGATAAATCATACGCCAATCCAGCATATATCTTTGATTCAGTCCTTTCAGTTGTATCATAATGAACCTTATCCCAGATTATTTCTTTTAACTTATCTTTACAGATTAAAGAAATCTGTAATTTTTCAGATAAATAATTCGCAAATCTGGTTTTTCCTGCACCTGGCATTCCCGCTACAAGTATCAGTGTTTTTTTCAAACCACCACCACCTAATATAAATAATCAGCAGTTCACATTTACTACTTCCATAGTTCTATATACATTCCTATAATTCTACTTTATTCTATATACTTAGTTTACTATAAATACTATATTAAACACAACTATATATCTAGTATTCCAAGTCTTACATATATTATAAAAGCGTATTTAAACTACTATAACTACCACCTAACTATCTACACTATATTTCTTCACAAATATAAAATAAGTTTTCTTTAGTACTCATAATACTATTGCTATATATGATTCTATCTTCTAAAATAATCCCTAAGAAAGACCCCTGATTATATCTAACTTCTCCCAATATGGTGGAATGTGTGTTATCCATATTGCATCTGTTACGTCTCTTATGGTCACAGGTGTGGTTCACTTTACCTCGAAGACTTCCCATCCGCACCCCTACAGGAATATTCGTGTTATAGGAAGTAGTAACATCTTTCATTCCAATAATCCCTCAAAAGGTCCTAAAGAATGCTAATTAGATGAAACTAATGATTATACTTAAAATCCGAAATTATAACTTTTTTGGTGTTAATTAGCAGCTAAATTTTAACATCTATTGGAAATCTATTCGATAATCATAGCCTCCAAGGAATCCATGTGCTAAAAGCCATTCCAACGATAGGGAATAATCAGCTTCAATAGTATAGGTTGTATTCAGTGTTTTTGCCTCAAGAAGATGGAGAATTTGCTCCATATCAAGAATACCCTTGCCAAGCGGCCAGTGATAATCCCAATTTCCATCATTATTATGTATGTGTGTATGTCCGATAAAGCTACCAAGGATGCTTATCCAATCGGCAACATCCACATTTGAATTAGAACAAGCATGACCTGTATCCAAACAAAGCATTACCCGTTTATCATTGATTTTCTCACAAAGCTCTGCCATTATATAAGGATCATTGTCCACAAAGTTTTCTATGTAAATATATAAATTTTCTGGCTTGTCTGACATATATTCTTGCCATAAGGCAATAGACCGGTGAAGCCATTCTCGTCTATTACTATGCCCAGGGATATAATCCGAATGAAATACAATATGATTGATACCCAGAGCCTCTGCAGTGGCAAAAGATTGGTTGTATAATGCTATAATATCTGATGTAGATGCCTCTGCAAGCATCTTTAAATCCGTTCCGAGAATAGCTCCATGAAAAATAAGCTTGTTACATCCCTGAATCAATCCAACGCATCGGTCAAATAACGTTTTACCTTCATCTAAATCTATGTTAGCATTAAAGTACGCATAGTCATCTAACTCAATGCCGAACCCAAATTTTTTTGCAACTGCCGCCGCATTTGGATTGTGAGTGTTTAAATAAAGTCTATCCTTCATAACTTTCACTCCTATACAATTTATTCTGATTCTTAGTGCATCCTTATGCAAACATATTTTTAATAATTTCATTTAACTTACTAACAATTCCTTCATTTTCTTCCCACTTATCTTTTGTCACATCTAAGTCTGAAAGGTTGAATTCTCTTTCTAGAACATCTTCATAACTTATCCAGTTTAGCTTAAGCAACTTAATTCTTACCAAAATATTATCTGGATATCTGCATCCATTTTGTTTTCTTTTTTCTAATTTTGACATAATAATATCTTTTAAAATTGAATTAGTATTTGTATACTCATTCATCTTGTATCCGTATAATCTCGACTGAGGGTTTTGTTGAAAAATCCTATTCTTTTAATAAATTATTTACTCTTCTACACACTTTTCCAGCATTGGAAGATTCAATCTTTTTATCCATAACTATTCATCTCTTGATTATATCTTACGTATTAAACCATCATGGCATAGTCTGTCGTATAACGCCCCAAAGCTTAGCTGTGTCGGACTTTCCCCAAACAATCCTTATACGCTGTTTCGCAACCACAAATTCTATATTTAGCCAATTTTAATACTCTAACTAAATTAGTATCTTTGTATAACTCAATTGCTTTTTATAAATAATATAATATTTCTTACCCTATATATTCCATATAATAAAATTCATCTTCTGAATTATTAAAGGTCCTCTTCATATATTTATCTTTAATTTCAAAGCCAACGTTGTTATAGCAATTAATAGCTCTTTTATTAAAACTTCTTACTTCAAGTGCTATCGTATTATTAGGAAATCTCCTTTTGCATTCTTTAATTAATAATTTCATAATATTTTTTCCGTAGCCTTTTCCGCAAAAAGATGGCTTTAGTCCAATTCCTATATATACTTTATCTGCCTTTAAACTTATCCTGCCATAAGAAATCAATTCATTATTTAAATGTATTGAAATAAATTCCAATTTCCTTTTCTTTTCGATTGATAAACCCCATCCGTTCTCTACTACAGCATCCCAGTTCAAAAAATTATATATCGAATATTCTCCTTCATATCTCCAGCTACAAATCTCTTTAGCATATTCTTCTGATAACTCCATGACAATATAATTCTCCATAAATATCTCTCCTTAATAAAATTACAAGATAAATAATAATATTCCAAAGCAACCAAAAATTCACTTAGGAATAGCCTGTAACGTACCAGTATTTGCACCCTCCCTGAACCAGATACCGAAATCTTACGCCTTGGTAAAGCTTTGCTCCCGGTGAAGGAATGTAGTGCATAACTCCCTAAGATTACGCCTCGTGCATCTTTACGTAAATATCTTGTTAGACGTTGTATTTACTATAAATCTTTAAAGTCACTATACAATTTAAAATTTATTTAATAAAGCTTTCTTTCTATTTTAAATGTGAGTGAAGTAATAAATCCTACTGTAAAAACAATAAACATCATCAAATATGCGACTATTACTACTACGGTTCCATCTATTGTATTTGTAAATAAACTTACAGCCTTACTTCCCCAACTTACGAAACCAAGCACATAATGTTGTGATATTCCGGCAACAAAAAAATTCCTATTTATATCATCTACGAAAATAAACTGCCAGATATATAAAGCTAATGAAATCGCCCATATAACATTGCCTAAAATAAAACTTTTTATTTTTTCTATTGTTAAACTTCCAAACTGTCTTCCCACCCAAAACCATAAAACCACAGAACTAAATGTCCATAAAGATAAAAGTATACTTGAAATAGTTAATAATAATGAGGAATTCAAGCTAATTCCATAACCCATTAAGCGATTAATTATTTCACTAGCTAAATAGGGCACTATTAATAACAAAATCAACTTATAGTTAATATTTCTTTTCATTCTATCCTCTCCCTCCTGCACTCTTGTGCAGAAACATTATGACCGAACCCCGCGCAAAGCTAAGGGCAATAGGGATGCTGCAGCCTCATATTTCTCTTTCTTAGTATATAAAGAATATGTTTTAACTTTATAACTTTTACCAGGATAATGCCAACTTCTTTACTTGTAACATTAAATTTTATTACATTTGACAAATTTTCTTAGATATGAATTTAAATAAATATCCTAGCACTATATATAACAATGTAAATATTGCTATTTCAAACGCATTGAATCCTGACAAAAGAATTAATCATAGAAACTCACCTATTATATTGCTATTGAAATTACCCCTAATACAGTTCCTATAACGTTCTAGGGCTTATTGAGGTCGAACTTTCCATATACTATTTAATTCCCGATGTGGATAAGCCTCTCTTATAAGAAGTGACCACACCTTTCCACCTATAATACTTCACATAATAAGAAAGTTAAGAATTAAATTTTGAATTGTCCGTACCCCATTTTATCTAATGATTTATTGAACATCATAGGAAATTTTTCTGGATTTTTAAGTGTTTCAAAAACTGCACTTTTACCAAAGCAATCATGTATTATTCCCCAAATATCATTTCCAAAACTGTATAATCTAAAATGTTTCAATTTAGGAATTTCTTCTTTACTTTGTTCTGCAGTATAAGGATTCATCCAATATTGTGATATGAGTCTTTCCAATTCATCTACCGATTTAATATTATTGTTTCTTATATCGTTTATGTCTTTTCTGAAATGAGTCATTGTATTATAGAAATCATCATTTAAGTATTTCCAAGTAAAAGTATCCAACCCTTTGTTTTTAACTCCACTGTAAATACTTTTTGACAATATTCCTTCAGCATTGTTACAATACTTTACCGCCAATCCTTCTCCTGAAAAATATAGATAAAATAATGACTCAAGAGATATATTATTTAAATCCATTTGTTCATATATTGCATTTATTCCAACATGATGTACTTCGTGAGCAATAGTAGAACAAAATTCACTAATTGTTTTATCTTTGGCTAATTGCAAGAAATCGAAATGCATACCATTCTGATAAACATATCCAAAACTCTGCCCTATACCAATTGTAAAAATAAAATTTGAATCTGGAAGTTTTATATCCTCTGGCAATCCCTTTAAAGCAATTGAAATCTGTTCGTTAAACAAACTCGTTGTTAGCAAACTCTTTAATTCGATTAATTTTTCTCTATAAAAATCCAAATTAGCTAATAAGTCTTTATAGTAACTATGATGAGTTTTTAAATCTAAATTTGTAATATCATTTTCATTTAAATTACTTAAATCTAGTAAATAGTCAGTATACTCATCTTCAGATACCCTGCCCTTATAACGCGCGAATTCAAACTTATAATCTTCATGTTTTAATATGTTCTCTATATCCTTTCTTTCAACGTTTCCTGTAGTCAGTTTTTTACATAGTTCAAGCATATTTTTAATACTTGAGAAACGAACGGAAAAATTCATAATAACCCTCCTTATTACTTCATATCTTCCTACAATTATGTGACACCTCAATTTTATCAATCCATATCCCAATGAACAACATCGATATCTTCATTTTTTATAACGTCTGAGTATTTTCGATGTCCCTGAACCGGACCCTAGACCCTTGTATAAATGCGTTGTTAGACTGAGCTACTTACCTCAAACTTATTTAGCATTAGTCTTAATCTCTCAATCATTTCCTTAGTGTCTCAATCACTTAATAAAACATCTTTATCAAAAGATAAAAAATGTACAATAATTAATTTTATAGCATTTGACTTCTTATTTCTTCCTTGTTCTCAATCATAAATTGATAACTCTTATCCATAAATTTATCTATGAAATTATTTTTATATATTTCATCTAGATAATCATATATTAGACATACATTAACATCATATATATTGGAATAACTATTAGCATTAAACTAATACAACATGCTGCTGTATATTTTTCGGTCTGTCGTCCTTCTTTAATAGCTTTTATCGCCCCAATCAGATTAGTAACAAATATGATTGGAGTGAACCAAATTGTGTAAAATCCAACCCCCACTAAAAATTGCATTTTTTCATCCTCCTATCTTTTACAGTAATGTAAATAATGCAAGACAATTGTTAGCTTTTGATTCTTCACAATTATAGATAGATGGTTTAATATATTATTTTAGATTTTTATTAATATATATATTCAATGCTTGTAGCGCTTTGAATGATACAAAGATTAGTGATGTATAAAGTAAAATTTCCAATATCGATTTAATAAAACCTAGAATAATACTTAAATAACCAAACCCACCTATAAAACCTCCCATATTTTGCATCATAACAATCCTCCTTATTATTTAAGAATTAAGTATCACTTTGTATTCTAACCCTCCTCCGGGACATGTCCATTCAGCATGGACTATCAGGCTTTGTCAAACACTATATCTTTTATTTATTGCATATAGTATAAAGGGAAAGTCTTAAATTCTATTTATAATCAGATATAGTTATTCTAAGTTTAAATTTTGCGGCATCTAAATTTGAAAAATTATATATTCCAAATTCTCTAAATGCATTTTCAATTATTGAATCAAGATTAATTTCATAATTTTTATCTCTCTTGAAATCATTCCCAGTAGTTTAAATATTTCTTCCTGACTTAAATCTATCTTATTTTCAGAGGACAAGCTATTAATTCGGTTAGTTGAGCCATGTGCTTTAGCTCTTCGAATACTTGACACCATTTCTGCCAAAACAGACTTGGACATTTTGTTAGCAGAAGTGTTTTAATAGTGTCTTTCCTCTATCTTTTAAACTTTTTTAAATACAATTTAAATACCCTGCAATAAATGCTGCTTGTAATTTTTTAACTTCCTCTTTAAAATGAACATGATCTGAATAAATATCCGTACCTAAATTTTTAGTAAAATTATATATGTCTATGCATGGTATGTTGTATTCTTTCATTATTTGTTTAGCAGCATTATCATAATTATCTACATCTTTACTATATCTTAAAAACCCTTCTTTTCTTAAATTATGAATTGCATCTATGATAGGTGTCAATCCAATCCATATAATTTTATTTGCCATCATTTTTGATATTTTAATTATCTTGATTAAATTTAACTTGTATTCTTCTAAGTCAACTTGAATCTTATTTGAATATCTATCAACTCGAATATCATGTAACCCACAATTGATAACCAAAATATCATATCTAGCATTTTTTTGATACTCTTCTATTAAATACTCTAGAACCATTCTACTATCGCCTGCATTACCTCCAATTGGTTTATCTGAATCCGTTAACGCCTCTTCTATACCTCTTTTTCTATCATAATCAAATTTATCTTTTATCATTTCTCTAAGGTATGGTCCATAGTGTATTGATACACTATCACCTATAACAAATATTTTTTGCCTTTCCATCTATACTTCTCCTTGCTTACTTTTTAAAATTTATAATGTATTAACTTAAAAATATATTTCTTTACTGACACTTTGGATTTTAGCGCCTCTTAGCCTAGCTGCTTAGCGAAAAGATGTGTTATGGCTCATCTTCCGAGGTTTAACTTTACCACAACTAACTCAAATCCATTGTTATGTGTATTACTTAAACTTACTTTTTTCAAAAGGTATTCTTTAAAATTATTCATCATTTCACAATTACTCTAGTAGGACATAATCTCATCATCAGGTATATCTTAAACAATCATATCATAACCTTCAGAAATAAAAAGTTGTTCAATTGAAGTACTGCCTTTGGCACTAGGTTTGTAGGCTAATTTTCCTTGATATGATCCAGTGAAGAGATGTCTTCAAATCTTATGTTATGTGATCGTGACTATGACTTTCATTATCATACCTGTAAGGCAAGTAATATTAGCTAACTATTATCTTAAATGGGGATGAAGGTTCTCCTTTCACATACTCACAACTTATACTATTCTTTATTTTAATTTACTGTAATAAAGGTAGCTTTCATATTCTAAAATTACACTTCCATTACTACTATATTGGTTAAATAAATCTTGTAACTCTGATATCATAGACTGAAAATGATGATCTTCTTCATTTGGCATATATGAAAAAGAGGCTAATTCTCCTTTTAATCTCTCAAAATCAGCTTTTTGATGATTAGGAAAAACCTTTGTATGTATAGTTCTATCATCAAAGAACTGTGACATAATGTCATCATCATTTGACTCGTTGGTATAGCTTGCTGCATATCTTCTAATAAGTTCTAGATATTCATGCATAAATCCATATGACTTTCTATTTCTGAAATTCCATAGTAAAACAACCATCCCATTAGGCTTAAGTATTCTAAAAAATTCTTCTTTTGTAGGTTGCAGGGAGAACCAGTGAAATGCTTGTGCTACTGTAATAATATCAATTGATTCAGATTGTAACTTAGTGCTCTCAGCAGACCCATCAATAGAATAAAAATTCTCATAGTCTTCAAGCAAATATTCTGCTACTTTCCTCATCTCTGGATTTGGTTCTACAGCATATACTGTATTCCCATTATCCAAAAACATTTTAGTACAAATTCCTGTGCCTGAACCTATATCAGCTATTATTGAATTTTTATTAAGATCAGCAGCTTCATGTAGATAACCAATTATTTCATTAGAATACCCTGGTCTATACTTGGCATAATTATGAACTCTATCACTAAATCTTTTCGTCGGGTTTAACTCTTCTAGACTCATGTTTAATACCTCCATATTAATTAATTACACATAACTATTGTTTTTACGACATATGCCGTCTAATATACCCTTTAGATTAAGTTTCTC
Source organism: uncultured Tissierella sp. (assembly GCF_902479755.1). Taxonomy (NCBI): domain Bacteria; kingdom Bacillati; phylum Bacillota; class Tissierellia; order Tissierellales; family Tissierellaceae; genus Tissierella; species uncultured Tissierella sp. The sequence continues at coordinate 91,577 of NZ_CABSQO010000001.1, forward strand.
TATCTATTCTAACAATTATATTAAGCAAACTTACAATAGTTTATATGCTTTTTTAAGTTACATTAGTATATATTTCTATAGTCTTTGAAATAGAATAACCTAATGATTCTTGCATATATCTTAAATCAATATATCCTTCCAATAGATGTGTTGGAAAAGAATGTCCTAGAGTGTAAATCAATACATATTTCTTTATTCCTAATTTTATTTTAGCATTCTCTTATAATCTTTGTACTGTCCTTTCAGCTATAAATTCCTTTGGATTTTGTCTAGTAAATAGCCATATCTCACTTCTTATCTTTACTTTTACGCATAAAATTTCATATTATATTACTAATTCGCCAAGCTTTTCTATATTCCTTTATTTTTTGCAATACAAATTTCGACAAAATAAAAAAGACTTCTATAAAAGTCTAAATAAATTGTATGAGTTTTTTTGAAATTCATTTTACGTAAGGTCTAAGTTAAAATAGAATCTTTCTATAGATTATAAATAAAGCATCTAATCTTTCAATTAAATGCTTCAGGTATTGTGATCTCCCCTATGGTATGTATAATTTTCTGTGTACACATATATACTCTATTTTTTCAGACCTAATTTAACTAATTTTATATAATGTTGGATATCTTTTATAGCTGGACTAAAATAAAAGGACGCATTGCAACATCCACATCTCCAATAGGTATTCCCATCTATTGCATACTCTTGTCCATGTATGCATGTGCCTTTTATACGATTCGAGCATCCTATGTCACTCCATAAAAAAATTTGTTTAACAGAATCTGGGCACTCTTTTAAATAATCTAAACATCTAGATACATTTCTAATACGAAGATATAAAACGAGTTTTGTTTTATTAGATGACATTAAGTAATGGTATGGTCCCTTTTTTCTTACTTCACTTTCCTTACTATAGTAAGCATAACCAGGACCCTCATTTGATTCTCTAGGCCCTGCATAATAACCCATTTCACTAAGCACTGCATCCATGGCATAAACAAATTCTTTTTCCTGCTTTGTATGCATTTTATCAGCAATTATATCTGCATCATTTCCATAATTCACAGTATTCATATCATCTTGAAACAATTTATAATGACAACTAAGAAAATCATTAATTCGGTTTGTTATATGAGCCTTATCCGCCATTAGTTTCAATATAGTTAAAACCTGTGTATTATCAGGATATAATATATGGATGCTTTCACTTGCAATTTTATAATTTTTTAAACCATCAAAGCAAAAACCATAATCACTCAGTCTTTCAAAAATTATTGGAATATTTCTAACGTTATTTATTGCTTTAAATTTATTTAAATCTACTATAATAGTTCCGCTATGCAAATCTCCAGCAATCAAAAGATAATATAGGAGCCTAAGCGGACGATATGCCGCACTTCTTGACTCCCTCGCCTCTTTAGTAGAATACTTATACTCCAGTAATTTATGCAGAGGCATCCCATAGATTTCTGGAAATTCAGCAATATTACCATATATATTGGTAAACATATCCCATACTTCTTGAAATGCAGAATCAAATTCTTCCTTTGACATATGATTTAAGAAGATATCATGAACCTCAAAGCTATTAGGCAATCCCACAACCTCGTCCTGCCTTACTTTTGCCCATTCCTGTATCCAATAAATATTCTCCGTCATCATACCCCTCCTTTTTCACAGATTTTTATTATTATTTCTGCTCAATATCCCTATATATGAAATATCTAGTCTTTCCAAACCAAAATTCAATATCCTCAGCTACTAAAACCTATTATCTAGGTTCCATAATAACATATTAAATATGACACCTGTATGTCATATAATTTTTTAATTATATCTTTATATATCTAAATTAAAAGAAAATATCATTAGATCTCTCTTTTTCACTAAAATTACGCCTACCGTTCTATAGCTTATCAATGTCACCCCCCCCCTAATATTATTTCTTTCCCATATCAATAAGCCTCTGTTATAAGAAGTGATGAGATCTCTTCTTATATAATCCTTCACATAATATAGACAATGAGTCTTATTAAAACTTTATTAAAAACTTTCTTTAATTATTTCGATAGCTCTTTCAATAAACTCGTCTCTACCTTCCCTGATTCCCTCTATAGTAGGATTCATATAAATATCTGGTTGTATTCCTATTCTTTGAGTAGGTTTTTTATCTGGATAGTACACACCAAATCCACTTATAGTAGACTTTATATTTCCTGGAAGAGTAAAGGGACGCACATCACCATTAGCTCCTGCTGAAGGTCTTCCAAGAACAATTGAGTTTGGTGTATTCCTAAGAGACATAGTTGTAGTCTCTCCTTGGCTAATAGTATGTTCATTTATTAGAATCACTAATTTACCCTTATAGACCTCGTCATCTAAAATCTCATTGTTAGATTCCTTTGGTTTCCCTGACACAAATGGATCAAAATAATAAAATTCACCTGGTACTGAACGATTAGGAAATGACATCCTAACAAACTCTTTTTCAGCTGACATTAGGTATTCTGCTAATTTATAAGCAATTTGGTTAGAAGGGTAGTTTCTAAGATCTACAATTAAGCCTTTAGTATTCCACCACTTCTTCATAATTTCTTCAATCTCGCCATTTTTCAATAGCCCAGCATTTATATAGTAGATCTTGCCATCTTCCATCTCCTGCGATTTAGTATCCACATGGACATTAATATCCTTTTGACTACCTTTTACATTTACATCAATTGTCTTTCCCTTTCGAATCACAGTAACATCAGTATTCTTCTCGTGAATTCGAAATAAGTCAAGAAAAAACAAGCTTCCAGTATCCTCTCTTGACTGAGATATGTATTTTCTTCTATTCTCTAATATTTCATCTATATCTTTATCTCCAACTTTTAATACAATATCTCCAAGCTCAAGTCCACATTTATGAATTATTTTACTTATAACAATCTGATTGTCAACTTCAATAAAGTTTATAGGAATCCTATACTTTCCGAAATATTTAGAAATGTAATCTCCATCTTTATCTACTACATAAGCATGAGAATCATGTATTCTAGTTGTCAATTCTGCTATTGTCAGTAGATAGGATTCATAATCTGATCCATGTATAAATTTGGGGATAAATTCCAGAAGTACTTGATCCCAGTCTTCTCCAATAACATCTTTATATGGATAATAATATTCTATAATATTCCAGTAACGAAATAAACCAAGTAGCCTGTAGCCAGTGTCATCAAATTTTATACTAGGATATGAGTTTTCATTTTCCATAAACGGATAGGGTGAATCATCCTTAAAACTAACATATGCATTTTCTCGATCTGAGATATTAGTATCTAAAAGACTCGATAATTCAAGACTCAAATTCTTTCCTAGATATTTCTCGTCTTTGCACCAGCCTATAGATGGACTGAGCTGAATGGAATCTTCAGAAAATTGGTATTGCTGATCTATATCTCCAAAATCATTTTTACTATCTAAAAAATGAATCCACTCATAGAGAATTGAATTAACATCTGAATTTTCTTCTAAGATATAGGGCATAACACGAAAAAGTTCATAATCCCAATTAACTTCTCCAGATATAACCTCAGGATGATAATATTTCACAACTCCCCATACCTTACAGAGTTTAGCAAGATCCATTATCTCCTTTTCAGTAATACTGGAAAGATATATTCCACTTCCATTGTCAAATTCTTGGTCCTTATTTCTTCCAATTTGATGAATATCTTTTGTTGAAGAACATCCCCAAATGATAAAGTAAATAAAAAACAAGCTACATAACACTATTGATTTCCAATATTTCCTTTTTTCTTCTTTCAATTTTACTATCCTCCTCTCCAGGTATCCAATAATAATCTCTAAAATCAGCCGATTATGCATTTAATGATGTATAATTTCTGTCAACACGAAAGACATCTAGTTCAACTTTAATATTTCTCTCATTACTGGATCTACACCATTGATAAAATCTGCAAATATATACTTAGCTTTAATATCAGGATAAATTGAATCATCGTCTATTTCACTATGCCTAAAGTATTTAGTTGAATATGATACTTTTAATTCCTATGAGTTTACCTACATCACATCATCCTAAGCCTATACCCTAACACAAATACCCTGTTATAAGAAATGGAAAATTTCTCCTATACCAGCTTCACAAATATACCTAATTATTCATTTTATACTTTACTTATCAAGTGTTCTTTTTATTTTGATTTTTTCTTAATAAAACCTCTGACATAATTAAATAACTCAAGCCCAATTTCAATATCTGGTGATTCCCATGTAGCCGTAGTTTCAGTAAAGTTACCTTTCCATGGGAATACTTCCGATGGAGCGAAATAGTAACCTTCTGTCAGTTCCATATAAAAATCACAAGGCTCACCAATTGAAATTACATCTCTTTTATCTATAGTTCTTATAGCTTCCATCACTCCACTTTTTATAATCTGATAAGTCTCAATTGGTGATGGTTCCCATCCCGTTGCCTTATTCTTTACTGTGATACAAGTAACATTCTCAGAAATTTCTTTCGCCTCTTTATGTGATGCATGACATCCAATATTGGCAAGATATTTAGTGCCACAAAAACTTAGTGTCCCCTGTCCAATTTCAGCTATATGCATTTTATTAACAAATAATGATTTAATTGGTGGAGTTTGAATAGTATGTGGAAAATACGCCCAGGGTTCTCCGTTTCTAGCATGTTGTCCTACTGTAATTAATCCAAATGGATTAGATTCAGCTTGACCTCTAATTCTTCACCAATCAAAACATCGATTTGGAGTGTCAAATATCCTTACATTATTAGGAAGTTGTTCAATAATTACATTAAATTCTGCATCTCCTGCATAATGCCCATCATATAGTAAAATCTCATCAATTCCACACTCTGTTGCTGCTTCGCATACTGCTAATACATCGCTAGTTAAATATTGCCTGCCCATATTTCTCCAAAGATTTGAACCATGATATATCGCCTCAACATTACTTTCAAAAATTCCACTTGCCCCTTCCATATCTGCTATTAAAATAAGTTGTTTCTTCATTATACCACCTCATATAGTATGAATTTTCTTTAATATACTTTTCTAATATATATTGTAACTTACTTTTCAAATCATTTCCCGGAAATAGGTCCGAAATCACTGTTCCTTATAACGTCTCAGTATTTGCGGCAGCCCTAAGTCTGCTCCTATAGTCCTTCTTCGTATATTTTCTATCTTTAACTATATATTTTCGTCTTTGATTTATCATACTACTTATACTTATTTTCTCTTATGAAATAATAGTCATATGTAACAAACTTTTTATTTAATGGTAAATAGCCTTTTCGTACTAGTGATGCAATACATTTGGCATTTCTTTTAACAATAATTCTATCTTCAAAATTTATATTATTCACTATTGTCTCCTCTATCTATGTATTAAGAATCTATCAGTAATCTATATGAATATGTGATAAACATTTACGTAAATATAATGTTATAAGAAGTGGTAAAATCTTTTTCCCCATTCTCATTAACACGATACAATAATAGAGAATAATTTAATAATTAATGCTCTATTTATTTATAAATTATTCTAACTTTATACAATAAGTTAAACATGTATCTGTTTTCTTAAATCCCAACTTTTCATACAGATGAAGTGCAGCTAGATTATTCTTATCTACCATGACCATCAACTCATCAGCTCCATTATTAAAAGCATGTTTTACCGATTTATTGATTAAAGCTGTTCCATAGCCAAGATTTTGTTTATCCTCTGCTACTTCCATTAAATAAATCTCTTTCGAAAACTTGCTAGTAACTATTGAACCTACTACCTTATCCTCCTCTAAAATAATAAAGATATCGAATTTATCTAAAGCCTCTAACAATCTCTCTCCCGTCCAATATACATCAGGGTGAAACTTATTATGAATCTCAACAAAACTTTCATAATATTTTTCATTCAACAAGATAATATTACCAATTTCAGTCATACTCTCATATTCATTCTTACTTAATCTAAATTCATAGTCAAAATCTAATAGCTTAGCTCCAATTGTTTTCATAAAATCTATTGCCTGTTCATTCTCCCTAGGATAGGCTGCATCAAATCGATATCCCTTAAAATTATCTTTGACATATGCATAAAATTCCTTCGCTACAGCTTTATAATTATTCTCTGCGAAAACTCCACCTATAGCCTCTAAATACATTTCTTCTGGTTCTACAAGCAAAGCCAATACACCTAAAATGTTAATATGATCAGTTAATATTAATAATTCATCATTAGGATGATTAATCATATTTTTAAATTGTCTTAAAATATCATTATAATCAGTAGGAAATGCTTTACACTTATGTTGTGGATTTAAATTAAGTTGATATGCATATTTTGCTACACGTTCTAAATCTAGTATATCTACACCTTTAATCATCTTTTGCACCTCATCAAATATAAATTTTCTTTGCTCTAATTTATTTTACAACTATCAACATCTTACTTTTATTCAATATGGCATCAAAAAAACAACCCAATAATATATCACCATGTCATATAACAATTAGGATTAACGATGTATCCTCTTTAGCTAGTTTTTTATATTATAGCTTATAATTGCATTGTTTCTATATATCAAGATTACAGAAATTCCGGATGAATTATATGCTCTTACTATCGTATCTTCACCTCTTAAATTTCTATTAAAATAATCAACATAAATGTCTAATCCATATAAACCTAATTCTTCTTCTAAAAATTTTTGTGCTACTATTTCTTGTTTGACCATTATTCTAGTTCCAAAGTCAGATGGTTTATAATAAAATAAGATTATCGATATTCCAATTGCAATGCCTACTAAAAATGAGATATTTTGTCTCATGTCATGCTTATTTTTATTTTTATATGGATAAGCAAATATTGATTTTATTAAAAATAAAAGCAATATAATAATTTTAAAATCAATAAGTATGTTCTGAATAATACTAAGCAATAAGTATACAAATAAAGGTATATCTACTATAGATAAAAAATTCTTAATCCAATTTTGATGACATTTTCTATTAATTATTGCTAGTAAAAGATAAATACACATAGTAAAAAAAACATAAAGTAGACCACTAGTAGTATCTGTTGCAAAATAGGATATTAAAAATAATGTGATAATAATTAGTACTCCAATAAATAATCTTATAATATCCCAATCCTTACTCTTTTTTATATGTATAACCCTCTCTAATATTGATAAACCTGCTAATATTAAAGACAATACTAAAATAACCACGCTATCTCACCTCTTCGAATTAAAAAATTGAAGTATATCATTCAAGAATCATAAAACCCTTGGCAAACTTGGCTTAAGGCTTTAGATGTACTAAAGTAAAAGAAAGTTAATTAGTGGTTAATGTAATACTAAATTTATACATATATTCATTTTCCTCTTCATCAAAAATAATTCCTAATAATTTCCCCTTGTTCTTTTCTATAATTTTCTTTGAGGCTACATTGTCTATATTACAAGTTAAAATTACCTCTTCTATTCCTATCTTCATAGCCTTTTCCAATGCCAATTTTAAAATTTGAAAACCATAACCTCTATTTCTACAATCTGGTGATATATCATAGCCTATATGACCAGCACATTCTATCTCTTGATGTCTAATTCTTACTACTCCTACAACTTCTTTTTTATCAATTAACCAAAATGTTGAGGTTATAACCTCTCCTTGAGGCAAGTCCTTTAAATAATCTTGGAAATTTTCTAATGCTCTTTTATATATATTAAAATAATGTTCATCATTTATTTTTCTGTATGCTAGAACATAATTTTCAAAGCTCTTTTGATATTCTTTATTAGGCTCAATTAAAAATAAATCTTTCATAAATTATCCTCCGTCTTATATAAAGTTCTCAAAGTCTTACATATAAGAAATAAAAAGGCAATATAGTTTATCCCTATCAAGTTAGCATATGAACGTACCATCCCTACTCTAATATTTTGAATAGACGACACGTCTCCTCAATATTTATCGTCTATTCCCGCTCTAAAACTTGTCCTACTAGCAGAAACAATTGCGCTGTATTAAGTGATGACCTAACACTATAAATTTATTTTATAACATTTGGCTTCTTATTTCTTTTTCATTTTCAACTATAAATTGATAGCTCTCATCCATAAATTTATCCATGAAATTATTTTTATATATTTCATTTAGATAATCATATAGTGATCTTCCAGTGACAATCATATTGTAAAAGTAAGGATAGGCATTTCCGCTTTCATGGTAAGGGTTAATTTTATTAAACTCTTCATCACTTAGAATCTGTTCCACTACTGCTTCACTTAAAATCCAAATTAGACTAGGAGCTTCATATTGTTCATATGAATCCTTATACTTTTTATTCCATAGATAAAACCATAGATAATGAACAATCTCATGTAATGCAGAACCCATAGAACCTTCATCACTATTCATGTAGAACACATCAAAAACATGCTCTCTTAAGTATCTAGGACTTATTGGATTCAATGTTATATTACATACTAGATCATTGAAAATATCACTCGTATCAAATTGAAATATTGAAGAGAAACGCTCATTAATTAATCTTTCGTAACGATTCCAATTTTCTTGATATGATATAACTTTACTTTGTATTTCTTTTTCTCTTGACCTATACAATTCAAAAACTGTTCCTGATATCTCTTTAACAATATCCTTATTATCACTACTCTTATCAAAGGAACCTTTGAATTTTAGCAATTCGGGAAAGAAATGAAAAATTGGTTCACTCCAAAACTCATCCTGTTTTATAAACTCTGAAATTGATTCCACAGAATATTTATATCCTGGATCTTTATATAGCAACTTCATTCTGATGCCCTCCTTCAAGTTCCGATTTATCTAATCGTGATAAATACTCGTTACTTCACATATTTCAACTAATGTTTAACTAAAACAAATAAAAATTTATTCTCCCCAAAGTTCTGCTCTGATATTTAGATGTCACTTTTCTTGCGGGCCATGAATTCTATAATACCATGATAATGTGGATCTCCATCATTAGAATCATATTCTAATCCTTCACAGCAGCATATTAATTCAAAATCTAAAAAATATTTATTTAACTCTTCTTGTGTAAAAAAGTGTACATATGAATCCTTTATTATATTTCTTATACTAGTTTTGCTAAACAATACCAGTATCTTTAAGAATTTTCATAGTTGCAGACTTTTCATTATTATAGTTATATATAGTATCATCAATTAAAAAAGGTAAAGGAGCATTTCCAGTTAATTTAATCAAATCTAAATCGACTTTAACTCTTGCGATGTTTTCATTAAGTGTTGCTTTTATTGATGGCAGTTGTATATTTGTTAAGTTTTCTAGAATACTATGCACACCACCATACTCGTTAATTAGCTTTGTTGCTGTTTTAGGTCCAACTTTGGGAACACCTTTTAAATTATCGGACTTATCACCAACAAGAGCCTTGTAATCTGCAAACATAGCTGATTTAACTCCATACCGTTCAAATACTTTTTCTTCATCATATATGACTGTATTTTTACCACGATAAACATATAATGATACATTCTTATCAATAAGTTGTAAAAAATCAGTATCATTTGAAACAATAAATATCTTCATTTTTTCTCTATAAGTTTTTACATAACTTGCAATAACATCATCTGCCTCAAAACCATTGACTGTTTCAAAATACCTTATATTTATGTATTCTAGAGATTTCATTATATCTTCTAACTGTGAAAAAGGATTATCAATTTCTTCAATATCAGTATAGTCCGTTCTATTAGCTTTATATTCTGGATTAATTTCTGCACGATTGCTACCACTTTCTCCATCAAAAATAACAACAATATTGGATGGCTCAATATTTTTTATTATTTTTAATAATGCCCCAAGGAAGCCTACTATTGCATGAATAGGCTTGTTATCTTTACCCAGTATTTTTGCAGGCATTCCATAAAACATTTGAAACAGTAGATTATGTCCATCTACTAATAATAACCTTTCCATATACAAGCTCTCCTCCGCTAGTTTTTTAAATTGTGTATTTTACAACTATCATCAGGCTAATTCCTTACTTAATTTTTTCAAATCCAAACTCACTTTCAATATAATTTCAATTAACATTCTAGTATTTATAATATCCTTGAGTCAGACCATATAGTTAGTCCCATTGGTGGAGCTTCGCTCCCGATGAAGATATGCGGTGCACATTACCTAAGATTATGCCCTAGTGCATCTTTGCACGAGTACATTGTTATCTAGTTATGCAACATACCTTCAATAAATATCTCAATATCTATAATGTTATCGAGACAACGATTTCTTCAGATCTAATTTCAAATCCTAAGCTATTAGATAAACTAATTGAAGCAGTATTTTCAGAATCCACCCAATATACAGGGAGAATGTTATTATTTATGCACCATTTAACTGCCTCAGCTACAACCTGTTTCCCAAAACCTTTATTTCTATAATTCAAGTCAGTCCATACGGCAATATTTCCTCCACTAAAATCTATATCAGAAATTTTACATGCAGACACGATTTTCTTATCCTTAAGTACAACAAATTTTCTGCCTTCTATAATCTCATCTTTTTTTCTTTCCCAGATTTCCACTTTCTCTGCTTCATCTATATTTTCTAAATTATCCATGAAAATTTCCTTTGTTAACTTTATTGCAGATGAATTCAATGAATTGTATATATCATAATTTTCATTAGGAATCAATCTATACATCTTTGTCAAACTAAAATCCCCTAATTTATTACTAAAAAAAGTATTAAGTATTTCAATAATCTCATCTACATTTCCAATAGCTTGTTCTTTAATAAGAACAAATAAGTCATCATAATATTGAGGTGCTACTGAAAAAATTAGTTTTCCATCTATATGTGTTGATATCAAGTATTGTACAAATTGACCATTTAAAGGTTTATTTCTTTGATTAGAGCTAAATATCCTTTTATTAATTTCAAGTTCACCTTTATCTATGCCTAAGTACTTATAGTAATAATCTTGAAATGTTAAGTTCAATTCAATTTTTCTCCTCTCATCATGTTAAAATCTTTACTCTAAAATTACACTTTCAGATAACGACTAGTATTTGCAGCGTCCTTGAACTAGAACTGAAAGATAGCCCCTGCTCCCAGTAAAAGGATATGGTACACAATGTCCTAAGAATGTGCCTAGTACACCTTTGCACAAATTCACTGTTATAAGATATGGCGGTTCTTTTATCCCATAATATTCCCCATAAAATAAAAAATGCGACTTACCTTATGAAACTATCTAATTTTTTTATACAGATACAATAGCAAATCATCATCAACTAAAACATCTCTTCCTGGTTTTACCTCAGCATTATTATATACAAGTCCGTTTCCATCAAGAACATATCCATTTTTCGTATATAATCTCTGTGCACTTCCATAATCTTTGTATACCCCAACACCAAGACCTATGTAATCGTACTTATTTGAAGCAAATTTTTCACATTTATCTATTAGCATTTTACCTATGCCTTTCCTTCTATATTTTGATATCACCACCAAATCATTTATTTCTGGAATGTTCTTCTCCAGAAAATGCAGATAAGATGATTTATAAAGGATATTTACATATCCAGCTATCTCATTATCAATAAATGCTATAAATGTTACTCTCTCTTTTGTTTCGTTTTGCTTGAAACAGTGATTAATATACTTCTCAAATATTCCTTCACATCCAACCAGTTCATTAAAAGCAGTTACAATTTTTATAATATCATTTTTTTGTATAGCTCTTATTGATATAACATCATTCTCCATAGTAAATTCTCCTTATTTTTTCTATTACACAAAATTATATGTTACACAAAATCTTGTTTTCATTAAGACTAATGAACAGTTCCGATATTGCCATGTCTTATAGCGTCCACGTATTCCTGATATTTCATAACCTTAGATAGCTTCTATCTAAGGTTATGAAATATGCACAACGAATAGAAGAATTTTGCTATAGGAAGTCGCAATGCTTTTACCTCTTTACCCTCTAAATCATACTCACTAAATTCATTTTCTTTTGTAGTGTCTTTAACATTAGTCTAGCCTACGTAAAGTTTAATTAAGTATTTTCTCGAAATTTATTCCATCAATCCATTTTCCATTTTGGTAAATATACTGATTGTATCGACCTGTAAATTGAAATCCATTTTTTATTAAAACAATTTGTGAACCTATGTTATCAGGTGATGTACCAGCCTCTATTCTATGAAGCTTATGCGTATTGGCGGCTTCATCTAAAACCAATCTTACCGCATTTGTTGTATATCCTTTTCCTTGATGTCTCTCAGCTATTCTATAGCCTAGTTCAGCCTTATTAAAATTTCCTCTTGTTATTGATACTAAATTTACCCTACCAACAATTTCTCCATCCTCAGTTTTTATCAAATACATGTATACCAAATCTTTTCCTTGTTCCTCAATTAACTGCTTTATTATAGTTTTGAAATTATCAAAACTATAGTAACTACTATGCCTTAATAAAAATTTACTTTCAAAAAAAGCTCTATTTTCTAGTTCAAATTTAAAAAGCTCTTCTTCATCTGATTGCTCAAGTAACTTAATACCTATATTAGTCATAAAAACACTCCTTTACTTCCTATTACTGAATACACTATAAACTAATTTAAATAATACTCCAAAGAATGACCCTGATATTGCCATTTATTATAATATCCTAGTATTTCCGACTCCGCTGAACTTCCCCCTAAAAATGGCTCCCCTAGTGAAGCTTTACTTTTATTTCTCGAATTTTTTCAACACAATTGCATACTTCAAACCCAATTTTTTCTGCCATCACAGTCATAGGTAAAGTGATCATACTATTCTGCATATAAATATATCACTTTATAAATAATCTCCTAGAATCCTGCGCTTGTACAACTTCAAATCCTATGTTTTTATATAGCTTCAATGCCTTCTCATTACTTGCCAATGCATTTAAATTCACACCTGCTTTATTTTGTTCTAAACCTCTATTTACTGTAAATTCTAATATCTTTTTACCATAACCTTTTCCTTGGTATTTGATATTAACAAATAATAAATCTATTTCAGCATTTTTAACCATTGAAGCTCCAACCATCTCATTGCTTTCAAAAAATAGATAAATATATTCTTTTTCCTCAAGTGTATCCTTTCTATTATTTTCAATTGCCTCTTCACTTGCACCTAAATACCAATTATATGGCTTAATATCATTTTCTCTTCTTACTACTGAGAAAGCTTCACTCTCAAGTCTTATTTTATCCTGATAATGCTTATCTTCATATTTTACTGCATGAATATTAGGTTCATTAAATTTATCTCCCTCATATGAAAATCGATATACAGAATACCAATATTTAAATCCAATTTCATTAAATAACTCTTGCCAGTTTAGATTATCTTTCACATGAAAAACTTGAATAAAATTTATAGATTTCTCTATAAAAAGCTTTTTAGCTTCTTCCCAAAGTTTCAAACCCACAGGCCTTATTAGCTCATTAGCTGCAGCTCCCATTTCAACATAACAATAGCTACCACTCATTGCTAAATGAATAAATCCTTGAATTCCATTATCATCATATACTAAAATTTTAGATGCGGATTTTAAAGCTTCAATTTCTGCTGGCATTGCCTTGTATTCTAATGTATATATCCTAACAATTTCATCAATATCATATTGTTCATAATCTCTAATCATATTTACTCCCCCTAATATAATTTTACTACCCAATATCGATAAACCTATGTCAAATGATGATCCAGATGGAATAAACGGTTATAATAGCTTGATCAATTCTTTAGGATATAATTTCTTAGTACCATTTATTAGCTCATCAATTTCAATCCATTTCATCGTACAGGGCATTATATCTCCTTCCATAGTTGTCCCATCAATTAATTTTCCGTCTTCTATATTGTAAAGTTCATATATCTGAACGATCTCATGGGCTTTTATACCATCTATTTCAAATATGTTGCTTATTATATGTGATAAACTATAGTCTATTATATCTATATTAAGCTCTTCTTTCATCTCTCGTTTCAATGCATCTTCGCTAGTTTCTAAAAACTCAATTCCTCCACCTGGCAAATAATAGTATACTTCCCCTTTATATTCCTCTTCAAGAACTAAAACCTTATTTTCTTTTCTCAATAAGCCTCGTACAGTATTCCTTATTGAGCTTCTTAAATAATCTAAAGTTATTACTTCGCTATCAAAAAATCTCTCTTGAAATTCAGTTAAAGCCTTAATCTGATACTTATCATAATCATTTAGTTCTTCTGCAACTACTAGCTTGTCCTCTGCATCATCGTTCCTCTTTATGATACCAATAACCTTCCCCTTAAAGCTACTTATAGGCTCGAATATACCAAGAACATATGCATCAATCTCCCCACCATCTCCTGCTTTAGTTCCTTCAATATATCCATAATTTATTGGATATATAAAATTATGTTTAGGATGCTTACTTCCAATTGGTCTATCAATCTTTACTGTTATTGCTTTACCTAAATATTCTATCATGGTCATTCACCTCAATTTTTATTATTCATGGACTTGATTATAACCCTAAGTAGATTTAAGTGCTTTGCTAGATGTATCTTTTGGAGTTAAATCTTCTCCCTCTTCTTCCGCTCCTTCCTCAATGTTCAACAAATTTTTTAAATGACTTCGATATATCCAAGTATATGGACTCCTATACTAATACAGCAAGATTTAGAAATCATGATACAGGGACAATATCAATATCGAACGGAAACTGCTCTGCTTCTTTTTGTTGAAAGTTTACTTTATAACCTACTCCATCCTTATAGAAAAATCCTTCCTTAAGTTCAATTCTTATATAACACATATTTTCATCATTTTCATTATTATGTGCGAAATACCAAGGCTCAAATACCTTTATCAATTTTTCTCTAATTTCTTTATTTTCCGTTAGTAATGGATGTCCAATATTATAGCCATTTCCACTAAAGCGATATAGCTTATTACATAGTGCAACTTGATTGTTGTTCTTCAATTCCTGAACCTTTTGCGATTTTGAATATGTAACTACATAAAATGAACTATCTTCATAGAAAGTGTCCACAAATCGAACTGATGGTATATTGTCTTTTACAGTAGCCATTGCAAGCTGATAATCCTTTGCGAATAATTCACTCATAACCTCTATAGCTTTTTCATAAACATTCATTTCCAAATCCTCCTAAAATTTTTATTTTCTATGTACTTTAATACTATACAAGTTTACAATCATTATATGTTAGAACACATACATTACTTATTCTACAAAATTTTCTATATTCCTCTATATTTCATAAAATTTTTATAAAATAAACAAAGCATCCAATCTCTCAATTGAATGCCTTATCATATAATTTACCTGGGACACAACTCCTGTCCCCCTGTCCCAATAAATACCTTCACAGCCCTATCTAATATTCCAGTCAAATATGCCAATAATATTCCATAATTAGTAATAGATACTCCTTTATCACTACAAACTCTCATTCTAGTTTCCATAGTCTTCTTATTCAACATACAAGATCCACAGTGAATAACTAAATCGTAAGTTTCTAAATCCTTAGGGAAATCTTCTCCCATTCTAAAATGATAATCTATTTCTTTTCCTAGATGTTTTGTTAATAGCTTTGGAATCTTCACCTTGCCTATATCTTCATGAGAGGTATTGTGAGAGCAGCTTTCCATGATTAGAATTTTAGGAGTTTCCTTTTCTTTTAAACTTTCTATAACCTTTATACCTTCTAAGAATGTGTTTAAGTCTCCCTTTTGTCTAGCCATTATAATAGAAAAACTAGTGAGGTTTATACTTTTGGGTACTATTTTATCTACTTCTTTAAAGGCTTGTGAGTCTGTGACTACAAGGTCTATATCCTTTAAATCCTCTATAGCCGAGGCTAGTTCTGTATCTCTCACTACATAAGATTTTATACCATGATCTAAACAGTCTCTAATCAATTGTACTTGAGGTAGAATTAGTCTTGCCTTTGGTGCTTCTGCATCTATGGGAACTACCATTATTACTTTGCCTCCGTAGGGAATGATATCACCTATTAAAGTCTCCTCTTCCTTATCTGCATCTAGATTTTTTATTAATTCATCCTTTAGATAAGATATTGTAGTATTATCTGTTGTAGATACAAAAACTACATTTTCCCATTTCTTCTCATTATCTATATTATTTTTAATTTCTCCTAATCTTCCCTCTGATACTATATCAGTTTTATTTATAACTATAATATAGGAAATATCTCTTTTTTTAAATTCCTCTACAAATTCTTTATGATAGTTATCATCTATATCAGTTATTTCCATTACATAGATAGCAAAGTCTATCTTTTCCAAGGTCTTTATGGTTTTCTCTACTCTTAGTTCTCCTAGATGCCCTTCATCATCTATGCCTCCTGTATCTATAAATACCACAGGTCCAAAGGGAATTAACTCTACTGATTTAGATACTGGATCTGTTGTAGTGCCTTTGATTTCCGATACTAAGGATATTTCTTGCCCTATAATAGCATTCATAATAGATGATTTTCCTGCATTTCTTTTTCCGTAGAATCCTATATGTTTTCTACTGGCTCTTGGCGTATTGTTCATATTCCTCTCCTATCTATAAATATAAATCCCTTTCCCCTTTTTTTATCTTGTCTATTTTTTCTAGAAGAAGATTTCTTATATCTTCTCTCTCTATATTTTCTATTTCTCTTGCTATCATATTATTTACTGTACTCTGTAATTCTGCGTCACCATAGTCTAATGCATATTCCAATAGTGTCATTAGTGCATTAGGTCCACAAACATTTTGTATCTGCCCTGATTTTGCTAATTGCATAAATCTGTCCCCAGTTCTACCCATCCTATAGCAGGCCGTACAATAGGAAGGGATATGACCCTCGTCTATTAATTCCTTAATTACTTCAAAGGGTTTTCTATTATCTGCTACCTCGAATTGAGGTTTATTTTTCTTTTCTTCACTTTCCTTGTACCCACCTACACCTGTGCATGAACCAGCACTTACCTGAGATACTCCATATTCTATTACTTCCTTTCTCATTTCATGGGTTTCCCTTGTAGATAGGATAATTCCTGTAAATGGAACTGCAAGCCTTATTATAGCAACGATTTTCTTGAATTCAGCATCTGTAACTATATGAGGAAATAGATTCAAATCCATACCTTCAGCCTTTTTAATCCTTGGAACTGATATTGTGTGGAAGCCCACTCCATATTTATTTTCCAAGTATTCATTATGAAGCATCAAAGCTAATACTTCAAATTTGTAGTCATGTAGTCCAAATAATACTCCTGCCCCTACATCATCTACGCCGCCTTCCATAGCTCTGTTAAATGCAGTTAAATGATACTCATAATTTGCCTTTGGTCCGTTTAGATGCATTTTCTCATAGGTAGGTTTATGATAGGTTTCTTGGAATAATATATAAGTGCCTATACCTGCATCCTTTAATTTTCTATAATTTTCTACTGTAGTTGAGGCTATATTTACATTTACTCTTCTTATGGTACCATTATCATTTTGCGTTTCATAGATTGCTTTTATAGCATCTAGAATATAGTCTATATTACAATTTATTGGGTCTTCTCCTGCTTCCAGAGCCAATCTTTTATGTCCCATCTTTTCTAGTAATTTTACTTCTTCTTGTATTTCTTCTCTTGTTAGCTTTCTTCTTTTGAAATTATTATTTCTCTTATATCCACAGTAGACACAGTTATTTACACAATAATCACTTAGATAAAGTGGTGCAAAGATTACAATTCGATTGCCATATATTTTCTTTTTTATCTCACCTGCTATTTTAAAGATTTCCTTTAGATCCCCTTCATCTTCAGCTTGAAGTAAAATAGCTATATCTCTATGAGACAGTCCCGTTTTATTTTTTGCTCTATCTAATATCTCTTTAATATCTTCCTTCGTTGCATTCTTTCCTTCTTCCAATAGATTATATATGAGTTCATGGTCAATCATCTTTTTTCCCTCCACTTTATATTGTCTCCTCTAGACATATCTATAGAAAATCCTGATGATACTATTCTTTTCTCTATACAATTTCTACACTCTGCCGCCTCATCCCCAGTACAAATCTTTCCGTCATATAAAGAGTATTTTTCCCTCACATTAGCAGGAGATAGATTTGGCATCACTACATTGGCTCCTGCCTTTATTCCCTGCTCTCTTCCAATGGGATGAATTGTACCTAAAGCTGTTGTTGCCGGTAATAGTGAATAAGGTAAAAACAATCTAGTTAGAGCAATCATAGTAATAGTATCTTCAAGTGTACCACCTAATTCATCCTTATAAATAGTGTCCTTATGTGGAATAAAAGGTCCTATGCCTACCATCTCTGGTTCTAACTCCTTTAAGAACAAAAGGTCCTTTGCTAAATCTTCTTTGGTTTGTGTTGGTATACCAACCATAAATCCAGCTCCTACTTGGTATCCTATTTTCTTTAAATTCCAAAGGCATTCCATTCTATTATCATAGCTTGAATTAGTGTGTATTCTTTCGAATAATTCTCTGCTAGCTGTTTCATGTCGTAGAAGATATCTATCTGTACCTGCACTATGATATCTTTCATAAGAATCATAAGACTTTTCACCTATTGAAAGTGTTATGGCAACATCAGGGTATTTATCTTTTATAGCGATGATTATTTCAATTATCATATCATCTGAATAATAATCATCTTCTCCGCCCTGCAGAACAAATGTTCTATAGCCTAAGTTATATCCGATTTCACAACAAAAGAGTATTTCTTCTGGACTCAACCTATATCTTTCTACATTTTTATTTGATGCACTTATACCACAATATTTACAGCCCTTCTTACAATAGTTTGTAAATTCTATTAGGCCCCTCATATAAACCTTATCTCCATAGGCTCCTATTCTTGTTTCATGAGCCTTTTCTATAAGATAGTCCTTCCCAGACTCTTCAATATTATTTAAGACATATACTAGCTCATCATATTCTAATTTATTAGTTTTATAAAGCTTATCTATTAATTTTTTCATAACTTATTTCCTCTTCTTTGGTTTCTAAATAATATTATAATTGGCAATATGGAAATAACCTCCATACTGCCAATTCTTCAATTAATAATTCAAAATTCAAAATTACATTTCAGCTTCAGCTTTCTTATGCACATGTAATAGTTCATGATTATCCTTTAGTATATCTTCAAACAATGACATTACTAATGGATTTTTCTCTGAGCTCTTTATATGTGATGTTCTATCAAGCTTATAAAGCCCCTTAGCTCTCTCTTTTCTCATTTCTTTATTCATTGGAACCGGTTGTCCTCCACCAGCTATACATCCACCTGGACAGGCCATTACTTCTATAAAATCATAATGTCTTTCTCCTGCTTTTATTTGCTTTATCAATTCATCTGCACTTTTCAAACCATGCACTATAGCAATCTTAACTTCTTTTCCATCTACATTAAATACTGCTTCCTTTAGATTATCCATTCCTCTTACATTGCTAAACAATATGTCTTTTGCAGAATGGTCAGGTTTATCTCTTAATAATCTAGTAACTACAGCTTCAGTAACTCCACCAGTAGCTCCAAATATTATTCCTGATCCACTTGCTAATCCAAATGGCATATCAAAGGATTCTTCTTCTAACTGGTCAAAGATAATTCCTGCTTCTCTAATAAGAAGTGCCAGCTCTTGAGTTGTAATTACTACATCTACATCTCTAACACCATTATGCTGAAGTTCTTCTCTAGCCGCTTCTGCTTTTTTAGCAGTACAAGGCATTACTGAAATCATTATTGTTTCTTTACCTTCTTTTTTATCTTTGTCCTTATAATATTCCTTTATAACTGCTCCGAACATTTGCTGCGGGGATTTACATGTAGAAATATTATCAACCATATCTGGAAACTTATTTTCTGCAAATTTCACCCATCCTGGACAGCAGGAAGTGAATAATGGTAAATTTTCTCCTGTAATTAATCTTTCTACAAATTCCTTACTTTCCTCTATTACAGTCATATCAGCAGCAAAGGCAGTATCATAAACTTCATCAACTCCAAGAGTTTTAAGAGCTGATACTATTTTTCCTATAGTTACTTCTCCAGGATTTAGTCCAAATTCCTCACCTAAAGCAACTCTTACGGCTGGGGCAATCTGTGCTATTACTCTCTTTGATTTATCGTGAACTGCTTCCCATACCTTTTGATTATCATTTTTTATAATAATGGCTCCTGTAGGACAAACTGCTCTACATTGTCCGCAGTTTATACAATTTACTTCTGCAATATCTCTATCAAATGCTGGTGATACTGTCATATTTGAACCTCTATGTGCAAAACTCAAAGCTCCTACTCCTTGCACCTCTTCACATACCCTTACGCAGTCGCCGCATAGAATACATTTATTAGGGTTTCTAATTATACTTAAACTGGATTTATCTATCGGTAATCTTTTTCCTATATGGTCAAATCTAATATCTTTAATACCAAATCTAATAGCTAATTCTTGCAGCTCACATTTTCCAGTTCTATCACAAGCAGTACAATCTCTGTCGTGGTTTGCTAGTATCATTTCAAGTATTGTCTTTCTGTATTTTTGTACCTTTGGAGTATTTGTAAATACCTCCATACCATCCTTTGGTAATTGGGAACAGGAAGCAAATGTACTGCCCCATTTATCTTCAACTATACACATTCTACAAGCACCATAAATACTTAACTCAGAGTGATAGCAGAATGTTGGTAAATTGATACCAGCTTTTCTCACTACTTCCAATACATTTTTCTCTTGATCAAATTCTACTTTTCTGCCGTCTACAATCATTGTACCCTTCATAGCCTAAGCCTCCTTTATAGCTGTAAATGCGCAGGATTCTATACAAGCACCGCATTTGATACATTTACTTTGATCTATTATATATGGTTCCTTTATTTTGCCACTAATTGCACCTACAGGACAAATTCTACTACATTTACTACATCCTTTACAAAGCTCAGGGCTTATCTCTATTACCTTTAGACCTTGACAAGTCTTTGTAGGACATTTCTTATCTACTACATGGGTTAAATATTCATCTCTAAAATATTTCAATGAGCTAACTACAGGATTGGCAGCTGTCTTACCTAATCCACAAAGTGCAGTATTCGTTATTGTATCTGATAGTTCTTCAAGTAGGTCTAAATCCTCAACAGTTCCTTTACCTGATACAATTTTTTCTAGAATACTAAGCATAATCTTTGTACCTTCTCTACAAGGAACGCATTTACCACAGGATTCATTTTGAGTAAAGTTCATAAAGAATCTAGCTACTTCTACCATACAAGTATCTTCATCCATAATTACCATTCCGCCAGAGCCTATCATAGCACCAGCATCTGTCAGCGAATCGAAATCCAACGCCATGTCTAAATGCTCTTCCGTTAAGCATCCACCTGATGGACCACCTATTTGTACAGCCTTAAACTTCTTATTATCTTTTATTCCGCCGCCTATGTTAAATATTATCTCTCTAAGAGTAGTACCCATTGGTACTTCTATAAGTCCAGTATTATTAACATTTCCAGTCAATGCAAAGGCCTTTGTACCTGGGCTGCCTTTAGTACCAAAAGATCTGTACCATTCAGCGCCATTCATGATTATATGTCTAACATTAGCAAATGTTTCAACATTGTTTAGAACAGTAGGTTTTCTCCAAAGTCCTTCTTCTACAGTTCTTTTTGCCTTTACTCTAGGCATTCCCCTTTCACCTTCGATTGAAGCAATAAGTGCACTACCTTCACCACATACAAAAGCTCCTGCTCCTTGATTAACATGAAGATCAAAGTTTAAGCCTGTGCCTAGAATATTTTTACCTAATAGTCCTATTTCCCTTGCTTGCTCTATGGCTTTATTAAGTCTAGCTACTGCTAATGGATACTCTGCCCTAACATAGATATATCCTTCAGAGGCTCCAGTAGCATAGGCCGCAATAGCCATACCTTCAATTATATTATGAGGGTCTCCCTCCATAAGGGATCTATCCATAAATGCACCTGGGTCTCCTTCGTCACCATTACATATTACATATTTCATATCACTGGAATAAGAAAGAACTTGAGACCATTTCTTTCCAGCAGGATATCCTCCGCCTCCTCTTCCTCTAAGACTCGCATCAGATATTTCTTTACATACTTCCTCTGGTGTCATTGTGCCTATAGCCTTAGCTAATGCTTGATATCCGCCATATGCAATATATTCTTGAATTGATTCTGCATCTATATGTCCACAATGCTCTAATACAACTCTAGTTTGAGATTTATAAAAAGGTATTTCTTCCTGCTCATGATAAACCTTATCTCCTACATTGTACATAAGCCTTTCAACTGGCTTTCCCTCTACTAAAGTAGAGTTTACTATTTCTTCACAGTCTTCTACTTTTACCTTTAAATATAAAAATTTATCAGGTTCAATTCTAACTAACGGCCCTGCCTCACAAAATCCATGACAACCAGATTTCTTAATTCCTATTCCCTTATCTTCTTCATATAATTCAACTTTAGCTAATAAACCTTTTTCTTCTATCAATCTTTTTATCTCAGCATATACCTCTAAAGATCCTCCTGCTACACAGCCTGTTCCACCACAAACCAATACTTGTTTATATTGTTTATCTAAGGAATTCTTAAATCTTTCAGAAATGTCTATGAGTTCTTTAATACTATTGATTTTCATTTATGCTTCCTCCCTTAATTTATTTAAGAGTTCAACTGTAGATTCAGGAGTCATCTTCCCATAAACCTTATCATTGATATTCAATACTGGTGCAAGTCCACATGCTCCAAGGCATGATACAGTCTCAACAGTAAACATTAAATCATCAGTAGTATGCTTTTCATTATCAAGTCCCAACTCTTTCTGTAATGCACTCAGTATAGGTATAGATTTTCTAACGTGACATGCTGTGCCATCACAAATTTTAATAACATACTTTCCCTTTGGTTTTAATGAAAAGTTCTCATAAAATGTGGCAATACCAAATATCTTAGAAGGACTAATATCCATCTTATTTGCTATGTACTCCAACACTTCCTCAGGTAAATACCTATAGTTCCCTTGAATCTCTTGTAGAATAGTAATGATTGAGGATTGATTACTTCCATGCTTCATTACAATCTCATTAATTGTGTCTTTCATCTCTACAGTAAGCATAAATGAACCTCCTAACTATTTTTTATTATATTTTGTTAATTTTTTAACCCTTAATTTGAAAAATTTATGCTGTGAATATTTGAATACTGATATGAATTATATTTGCTATGCCTAGTTTATGATTATATACCTAAATGAAATTGTGAGAATATTTAGAATGAATAAAATTGTCAAACCGCTCCGTTCCAATATTATTGAAGGTTTTATTAAATCTTGATAATGTAATTCTATCAAAAATATACTTTTAGTCAATATAATTATTATATTTTTTCGACAAAATATTTTTATAGATAAGCTCTTTATATTAGGTATTCTTATGTTTATTTTGTTTATATTTTAACAAGTTTTCCCTTTATTTCTTTATTGCATTAAAAAATGAGCAGAAAATCTATAGTAGACTACTGCCCATTTTAAATTTAAGTTTTAATTATACTTATTCTTCGTATCTCACTCTAAAAATGGATTCTGAAACACATCATTATATGGTGATTTTTTAGCGAAGTCCTTCGCTTCTTTTTCACCCTTTTCCGTTGGCAACATGGTTCCTGGGCCTCCAACGCATCCACCAGGGCAAGCCATACCCTCCAATAAATATCCATTAAATTTCCCAGCCTTTGCTAACATTAACATTTTTCTACACTCAGATAAACCGTTAGCATTATGTGTTGGTACTTCCACTCCTGGATTAAATTTTTCTATGCTTTCTTTTACTGATGCTGCAACACCTGATGCAAATGCAAAATTCCTTCCCTTCGTTGATGCATCTGCAACAACTTCATCCTCTTCAATCTCAGCAACATCGATATTTGCTGCTACAAATATTGCAGCAAGTTCCTCATATGTGATTACGAAATCAACATATGGTCGAACTTCTTCATCCATTGCTTCAATTTTTTTTGAAATACATGGCCCTATAAATACTATCTTACCACTTGGACTTCTTCTCTTAATTGCCTTTGCTGTTTCTACCATTGGTGTATTAGATGAAGATATATACTGATATAGATCTGGAAAGAATTTCTTCGCTGTCATTGTCCAAGATGGACAGCAAGAAGTACCTAAAAACGGTTGTTTTTCCGGTACAAGTTGTGGAAACATTTCAGCTTCATGTCGGGCAGCAACATCTGCCCCTAATGCTACCTCAATGATTTCTGTAAATCCTAGGTCCTTTGCTGCTCTTACTATTTTACCCGGTGTTGCAAATGGTCCAAATTGTCCTACAAATGAAGGTGCTATTATTGCATGAACTTCTTCTCCTTGTTTAATAGCTAAAACTAACTGAAATATATCTGATTTATCTGTGATAGCTGCAAATGGGCAATTTACTATACACATACCACAACTTACACATTTATCATAGTTTATTTTTGCTCTGCCTAATTCATCTGACTCTATAGCATCTACTCCACATGCAACCTCACAAGGTCTCTCTAATCGCATAATTGCATGATATTGACATGCTTTAGCACATTTCCCGCAATCTATACATTTTTCCTTATCTATTATTGCTCTATCCTTTCCTATGGAAACAGCATTAACTGGACACACTAT
Organism: uncultured Tissierella sp.; assembly: GCF_902479755.1. NCBI lineage: Bacteria > Bacillati > Bacillota > Tissierellia > Tissierellales > Tissierellaceae > Tissierella > uncultured Tissierella sp. The sequence continues at coordinate 116,388 of NZ_CABSQO010000001.1, forward strand.
TACGCAAGGGTGAGCGATACATTTTCTACAATTGTCAGTAACATAATGCTTTGATCTCGGGCAAGCTTCGCAAGCAAATGGAATTACATTAACTAAAGGTTCTTGAATTATACTATGGGTCACTACTGCTTCATCAACAGATTTAGATAAACGAGCATTCTCATCATTAGATTTTCTATCTAACCCTAGACCAAGTCTAGCTCTAGCCGCTACAATTGCTCTTTCATGAAAAATACTTCCCCTATATTGAGGTATTTCCCCACTTATTACTTTATAGGGTATATCGTCAACTTCTCTTGGGTCTCTTCCCTCCCAAGCTATCTTTGCAATCTCGGTAAATACTTGTCTACGAATGTATGTAATTGGTGTAAACAGTCCTCTTAGCATTTTTTCTCTCCTCTAATTATTTAACTAGTTCTATTATTTCTGATACGATTTTTTCCGCACTGGCATTTGTGATTATTTTTCCATTCAACTCAACTACAGGTGCTTTATCACCCTTGCAAAACTTTAAACATTTTATTGCCTCAATTTCAATTTGTTCGGGATATTCTAATTGTAAATTTTCAAGACTTTCCTGTAAATTTAAATTTCCCATCATTGTACAATGAGTTCCCATGCAAATTTTTACTTTAACTGCCATTTTATCACTTCCCTTATATATTTGTTATAATTATAACATATTATTGCTTTAATAAAAATATTAAATCTATTGTTTTAAAGCCTGCTCTAAATCCTCTATTATATCTTTACTATCCTCAAGTCCAACGGAGATTCTTACCATACTTTCTGTTAATCCAAATTCAGCTAATTTTTCTCTTGGATAACCTCTATGGGTAATGGCTGCTGGTAGCTGTACTAAAGTCTCGCAATCTCCTAAACTAACTGCTAGCTGTGCTAGTTTTAAACTATCTACAAATTTTATTGCAGAATCAAGTCCACCTTTTACCTCAAAGCTTATGATAGCTCCAAAGCCATTCATCTGTTCCTTCGCTATATTATGTTCTTTAAAATCTGATAGACCTGGATACATTACTGAATCTATCCTAGAATGATTTTTTAAAAATTCTGCAACTTCTATCGCATTTTTCTCATGCTGTCTCATTCGAAGTCCTAAAGTCTTTAATCCTCTAAGTAGCAGCCAAGCATTAAAAGGACTCATCACCCCTCCAAATTCACACATATAGCCAAATTTTAGATGATGAATATAATCTAAATCTTTAGCTATGGCAACTCCTCCTACTACATCACCATGACCACAAATATATTTTGTAGCACTATGCACTACCACATCTGCTCCGAGTAATAGTGGATTTTGGAAATATGGTGAAGCAAAAGTATTATCTACTACTACCTTGATACCTTTACTCTTCGCTATTTCCGACACTGTTTTTATATCTATAATAGATAAATCTGGATTTGATGGAGTCTCAAAATATATTACTTTAACAGATTCATCTATAGCATTTTCTAGCTCATCTATGTTGGTAAGGTCTGCTATTTTATAATTTACATTATATTTTGGCAGTAATTCAGTAACGACGCTATAGGATGAACCATAAAGTGTTTTGTGAACTATAATAGTGTCTGCTGGTTTTAGAAGAGAAAATATCACAGAGCTAATAGCAGCCATACCTGAAGCAAATGCCACAGCCCCTGCCCCATGTTCTAGTTCTGCCATTCTGTTCTCAAATAATCTTAAGGTTGGATTATTTCCCCTAGTATATACATAATCATCACTCTCAAAGGACATTACCTTGTTTGCATGATCTATATTGTTAAATACAAAGGTTGAAGTCTGAAATATAGGTGGATTTAATGAATTACTTGGATTATTTCCTTTACTTCCTGCATGAATTGCTCTTGTATCAAATCCTGTCATTTTTATCACTCCGTTTCTACAGTTCACAATGCACAATTATAATTCAATTATTGAATTGTTGCATTTACACTGTTCTTGATCTAGTCCTTGTTTAAATATTTCTATAAAAACTTCTGTTATTTTTTCCTTATTTCTGTTCATTGCACCCTGAATGTCATGCAGCTCTATTTCCCCACTTATTCCTGTGCACCAGTTGGTTATAATTCCTATGGTTGAGTAGCACATACCTAATTCCTTAGCCAGCACAACCTCTGGTACATTAGTCATACCTACTACATCACCGCCAAGACTTTTATACATCCTTATTTCAGCACCAGTCTCAAATCTTGGCCCTTCTGTACATACATAGACTGCATCTCCTTTTATTTCTAATTCATGTTTTTTAGATTCATTATAAAACTTTTCTCTTAGATTTTTACAATATGGATCACTCATATCAACATGTTTTACTGGTTCATTTCCGCCCTCAAAGAAAGTCATTGGTCTTAATTTGGTAAAATCAATAAAATCTTTAATTACAACAACATCGCCAGGAATATAGTTTTCATTACATGATCCTACTGCCGCAGTTCCATATATATATTTCACTCCTAGTTCTTTCAATGCCATCATATTAGCTCTATAATTTATTAAGTGAGGAGGTGCAGAATGTCCTTTACCATGTCTAGCCAAAAATACAATATCTTCTCCCTCTATATTGATAATATCCAATTCTACTTCTCCATACTTTGTCTTTACTTTTTTTATAGTAGTGTTATGACCTGTATCATATACACCCGTGCCTCCGATTATAGCTTTCATAGATTCACCTCTATCTTAGTTTCATTATATTTTCCTTATATGGAAACCTTATAATTCCCTTCTCAGTTATTATTCCAGATATATTTTCCCAAGGAGTTACATCAAAGGCTGGATTATATACTTCTATTCCCTCTGGAGCAGTTCTTACTCCATCTATATGGGTCACTTCTATTGAATCCCTTTCTTCAATCTCAATTTCTTTTCCTGTTTCTATATCAAAATCTATGGTCGTCGTAGGTGCAACTATATAAAATGGTACATTATAAGCCTTAGCTACTACAGATAACATAAACGTACCTATTTTATTTGCAGTATCACCATTTAAAGCAATTCTATCTGCACCAACTAATATTACATCTATTTTCCCATCTCTTATCAATGTGGCAGCTACATTATCTGCTATCAATTTTGATGGAATCCCTTCCTGTACCAGCTCCCATGCAGTTAATCTACCACCCTGTAATCTAGGTCTTGTCTCATCGGCGTAAACAAATATATTTTTTCCAGTATAGTGTGCTTCTCTTACAACTCCAAGAGCTGTACCATATCCGACTGTAGCTAAAGCACCAGTATTGCAATGAGTTAGAATAGTTGCCCCTTGTTTTATAATTTCATTACCATGCTTTGCCATAGCCTTATTTGTAGCCATATCTTCCTCAAATATTTTATCTGCTTCTTCCTTTATCTTTACATATATTTCTTCATTTGATAAGCTTCTATTTTCTTCTATTAGCAATCTCATCTTTCTTATTGCCCACATTAAATTTACTGCTGTAGGTCTTGAATTGTTTAAAACTTCCAAAGCTTTATCAAGATTTCCTAGGAAATCTTTCTTGTCTTGATTTAAAAACTCCTTGGCTGCTAAGACAACTCCATAGGCAGCTGTAGCGCCTATAGCTGGTGCTCCTCTCACAACCATGTCCTTTATAGCGAAGTCCACCTCCTTATAGTCTTTGCATTGAAATATTTCATAAATAGTTGGTAGCTTTCTTTGGTCAATTAAATATAGAATGTCATCCTTAAATTCAATAGCTTTTATTTCTTTCATTATTTCTTCACCTGCCCATAAGTCTTAAATTTTTCAAGCATTAATACCATCTCTTCTTCTGGTAGAATTATCGGTTCTCCAATGGACTTAGTTCTATAATATAGCTCTGCACAATACTCAATTTCTTCCGTAATATTAAATGCATTAGCTAAATCCTTTGCACCTGCCAATAATCCATGGTTTGCCAATAATACTGCATATCTATCTCTCATAGCTTCAAAGGCATTTTCAGCCAATTCCTTTGTTCCATATGTAGCATACTTTGCACATCTAACATCAAGTCCCGCCAAAGCAACCATATAGTGTACTGGTGGTAGTGACCAATTTAAACAAGCAAGTGTTGTGGCATACATAGTATGTGTATGAATTATTGCATCTATCTCTTCTCTATTAGCATAAAATATCCTATGCATTTCCACTTCTGATGATGGCTTTTTATCTCCTTCAATTATCTTCCCTTCCAAATCCATAACTACTACATCTTCTGGTTTTATATCAAAATAATCTATGCCAGTGGGTGATATGCAAAATAATCTTTTCTCTCTATTATAAATACTTAGATTTCCACCTGTTCCCTTAGTAAGTCCTGATGTAACCAATCTTTTCCCATATTCTACAATCTCAGTTCTTTCATCTATCATCAACATTGTATCAGCTCCCATTTTGAAAGTATAAACTTTCCATCATTATGATTAGATAATACCATTGATTTGATTCTACATCAACTTTTTTGACAACTATATATCACTTTTTTTGTAACTTGTTTGTTACCCAAACCTTAAGATTCCAGTGTATAATATGATTATAGAAAGGAGAATATTGTATGTGGAAAAAATCGATAAAATTCATAGTACTACTTCTATGCTTAACTATTTTTACAATGGCTTGCTCTAAAAAAGAAAGTCTTCCGACTGCTTTAAGTCTAGAGCAATCGATCAAAGAAATCATCATATCAAAAGGTGCTAGCTACGATTTTTTGACTGATACAGCCTATATGGAACATATGGATAAACTTGGGGCTGAACTTACAAATGACCATAAATCTCCTCATTATGCAATTGGAAATCTTGATGAAGATAGCATACCAGAGCTTGCTGTATTTAAAGAGAGAGATCCTAAAGACATGAATGATGAAGGAAGTCTGGAAATTTACAAATTTAACGGAGAAAAATATACTTCTATAGATAAAATTTCAATGAACTATGACAATACCAACTATCAAATTGCAATTGGTAAAATATCTGAAGAACAAAATGGATTGCTTTTAAATAATCAGGTAGGTGCTCACTCTGGATTAACTTATGGTTTTATTCTAAAGGATGGCAAACTTAAAAGCATATTTAATGAAAATAAGATTTCACTACTATCTATATATACTGACAATGAAATTAAAGATATAAACGATGATGGAATCTTAGAATTTAGTATTTATATAACGGATCCAGAAACTAAAGATTCTACTGTTTCTAGCTCTGACAAGATGACTCTCTGGTATAGATGGGATGGTAAAGATTCTGCCACTCTACTGGAAGTTGAGAGAAAAGATTATTCTAAAGACGAGTCAGACAAAGAAATATTTAATGAAGCAAAGGACTTGATAGAAAATAATTTCCCTGAAGCATTAAAATATATGGAGGAACATAAAGATGAATTATCAAAATATGATAATACTGAGCTTTTAATGAAATATATGAAAATATTAGATGAGATGTCTTTTGATGAAGGTGTTGAAATCGAAAACTTATTTATAAAATACCAGAATAATGAAAACTTCGATTATCTATTTAAAAAATATGGTTTATCTATTGAAAAATTAAATAGCTTAGAATACTTAACTCGTGAAAAGGTACTAAAGGATGAAGAAGAATTGAAGAAACATCTAATCGATCATATCATCCTTGGATATAAGTTAGATACTTCGGAAGGTATTTATTATTATTTAATAGATAATCAAAAGTTCGTAGATACTTTTGGTCAAAATATTACTAACGAATATAATGATTATCTCAAAATATTAGCTCTAGATACTAATGAACCTTTTATGAATGATGGAAGTCTTATGATATCTATGGATAAATTAGCCGAAAGGATATTATTAGTTGAAAGCTTTAAAATGGTTTATCCATATTCAAATCTACTACCAAAGGTTGATGAATTATATAAATGGTACATCTACACTTATTTTTACGGAGATAACCATACTCCTAACTTTAATGAAAATACTTTTATAATGAAAGAAGAAGTTCTTAAAGAATTTGAAAATGCCATAGGAAAATATGAATATACTAATTTTGCAGATATAATAAGAGAATTTATGGAAAACTTAAAACAAAATAATAATATAATTAATGATGAAATCAGAGTAAAACTTGATGAAAGATTAAACTAATCACAAAAATCTCCCCTCATAATATTATATATTACGTAATATTATAAATAGGGGGGATTTATTTGTTAACAAGAAAAGAATTTATTCAGATTTCACTTGAGACAAATTTATTTTTTCAAAGAATTATGAAAGAGCATCTATTTTTTATACAAACTAGTCTTCCATCAATCAATGAATCTGAAATTGATGAGGCTAATATACTTAAAAAATCCTTTGAAGCACTATTAGCTGAAACCGTCATATTTGGTAATTGTGCAGTAAGAAATGAAGTTTTACAATCAAATGAAATTGTGACACCTTTTACTCTAAGAGCAGAGCAAATATCATCTAAATTAACTGGTGCTTCTCTAAACATGGAAATTACTGAAGCTGAATACGATTTAAGATCAGATCCAAACTTTAATTATACAGAATGGTTAGAAGAAAAAATTTGCAACATAAACATGAGATCAATGAATTTATTAGAGGAAGTCATTAATCTTAAGAAAAAATTGCTTAAATCTCAGTTAGAATGTAAAATATTTACAACCCTCTATCCTCTTCTAATAGAACATATTCTTCGAGAGGCTGAGTTGTATATGGAAACATTAAAGTCTTTACAGAATAGAAAACTACCTGATAGAACTAAATGTGATGATTTAAACTTTTGGAATCAAATAATGGAAGAACATGCAGAATTTATTGATGGACTACTTGATCCTACAGAAGAAGAATTAAAGGAAACTGCGGAAGAATTAGCAGAAACCTTTGAAAAGATATTAGAAGAAAAATGCGATAAAAATAATGAAAAAGAAATATTAAATAAAAGTTTAAAGGCAACAGAAAATATAAGGAATTTTAAAAAAGCTGGTACTGAAGGCTTGTTAGCATGCAAAATCAGATCTATCATTATTCCTCTCTTAGGAGATCATGTACTAAGAGAAGCAAACCATTATTTAAGAATCATAAAAGAAATGAAAAACTGATGGCTACACATCAGTTTTTTTATTTATATATAATCTAATATAAGCTATAATAACTATAATAAGATATAGGAGTAGATAAAATGAGAAATATTAAGATGTACTTACAATTTGATGGCAGCAGATATGCTGGATGGCAGAGATTAGGTGATGATGATAATACTATACAAGGTAAGCTAGAAACTTTACTGAGAAAAATGACTTCTGAAGAAGTAAATGTAATAGGCTGTTCAAGGACTGATAAGGGAGTCCATGCTAAAGCATTAGTTTGCAACTTTTTCACTAATTCTGATATGACAATAGATGCGATAGAAAGTTATATTAATCGCTATTTACCTGATGATATTGTAGTTTATAATCTATTGGAAGAAGATGAAAGATTTCATTCTAGATATAATGCCAAATCTAAATTATATAGATATACTATAGATAATAATAAGTACCAAGATGTATTTACTAGAAAATTCACTTCTCATGTTCCTAAAAAACTAAATATAGATTTAATGCAGAAAGCTGCTAATGAGTTGGTTGGAACTTTTGACTTTGCTGCCTTTACTACTATGAAATCAAAAAAGAAAAGCTCTATAAGGACTATAATGAATATCAATATATTAAAGGAAAGCAACTATATTTATATAGATTTTGAAGGTGATGGATTTCTTCATAATATGATTAGAATAATTACAGGAACTTTAGTTAGGGTAGGAAAAGAAGAAATTAGCCCCAAGGATGTAAAGTCTATACTTGAGGCTGGAGATCGTAGTATTGCAGGTCCTATGATTGAGGCTAAGGGTTTATGCTTGATTGAGGTTAGGTATTAGATTTTAGAAATTGAAACAACTCCTAACATTATTAAAATATTATAGATAACTAATATTATTGAAATCATAATTAAAGGTTTTTTCCCTTTATAATACAACAATCCATAAGTATAACCATATATAAGTCCATATATAATGTTTATTAAAATATTAAAAGAATATAATAATATTCCAGAACTAAAATAGTGCTGTGAATTAATCAATGCCATTATAATAGAAACAATAAGAATATGTTTAAGATAAATAGCTTTTTCTTTTGAAAGAGCTTTTATTATATTAAGAGGCAAAATATAGAGTAAAAATATTTCACCAATTCCAATCAATATAAAAAGAATTAGGTATATAATAGCTGATATACCTGTATCAACATATATTCTATTAAATATATCTAAAGAATTCACTGTGATTGATGTCATCGTTAAAATGGTCATAATAAATAAAACTATTGCACAATACTTAAAGGTGGAAATAGAATTAAAATAATTATTCGTATTTATTATTAGCTTTTGAATAATATTAATATCTGTTTTCTCCTCAACGTCTTTCCCTAAAATATGAAACCTTCCTGAAGACTTCTTTGTTAAATTTGATGCAGACTTCTTATATAATTTATATAAAATTACAAATACAATTATAGCTATAATTGCCATAAGAATATAGTATTGTATTAAGAGTTTATTTCCATCTGGTAATCCATCAATATGTGGTTCGGCTCTTTTAGCTTCTGTAGTAGATTGCACAAAGATCATGCCATCGAACCTATCTCTTACTACAATTTTATTCATAGGATTTACATTATGCCATTTCCCAAAATAGGTTGCACCAATATGATTTACATGGACTTTAGATGATAAAAAATCCAATAATATCTTGTCTTTTTCAGCATTTTTAAAATCTAAAAAACCAATTGAAATTCCTGTTTTATTCATTTCATCTCCATATGATCCTACTGGTGATGAACTTATATGGAAATTAGCTAAACTACTACCTATTCTTGTACCATAAAATGTGGCTGGCCAAGATACAAAATTTCCTTGATAAAAGTCAAAACCTAGAGAATAGTAATCCTCATTATATATATCCTTTAAGTTTTCTCCCATCTTTTTAATTTCAAAATAACTATTGGCAATATGTCCATTATGAGCCCATAACATAATTTTATCATTGCCGTAATATCTATTCTCATACTCTAAAATCCATCTTACATTCTCAGCCATATGATAGTCTCTGGTTTCAGATTTTGCTCCATTAGTTTGAAAATCAACCCATTGGCTTATAACTGCAATATGTTGAAGTATTAAGTCGTATTCTTCTACTGAGCTATTATTAATATAATTATCCTTATTTCTTATAAGATCAGCATGTATTTTGTCTATCTTTAGGTTAAATTTCTTTAAACTATCTTTATTTGAATGATAATAAACCTTATTTGAATCTTTTAAGCTTGCTTTATATTGAGTAATATTGTTAGAACCTATTTTCTCTAAATAATCTAAAACATAATCTACATTATTATCTACGGATTGCATATCAAATCCATAAAACCTAATCTTATTTTCATCTGTTGTATTTTCATTATACTCCTTCATCCACTCAATCATATCTGCTACTTCCTGAGTATTCCAAGTCCAAAACTTCATAGCATCTAAACAAGTCTGTATGCTTCCTTTGCCACTGAGAATGTAATCATTAACAACTTGAGCCCCACCAAATTCAGCCTCTATACCAAACACCCTATACCCCATTTCCTCTACTAAGAATTCAAACATCCTATGTTTCATCTGAAAAAACTCACTTGTTCCGTGGGTAGCTTCCCCCATGCCTATAATCTTCTTATCCTTAAGAATTTCTTTCAATGGCATAAGGTCTTCAAAACCATTCCTAGGTTCCGTAGTCTTTAACGGAATTAGGCTTTCCTTTAGCCTCGTAGTTAACTCACTTTCTGCATCAGCCTTTATCTCTATAAAGCTTGCAAAAATAATTGTAACGACTATTAATACTATTAGTGCCTTTTTATTCATTATTATTCCCCCTATTTTCATTCCCCTATTATGTGTCTATCTCTTTTTCTATGATACCCCATATCCAAATTATGGTAAAGCCTGTATTTGAATATATAACATCTTAAGATAAATTATAAAAAATGCCAAAGGATAGTAAAAATAATCCTTTGGCAATGTAATTTTACTTTGAAATTTCTTTTTTTATAATAAAAAGAAATACTATTATAGCAATTGTAGCAATAGAAAATAACTTTATTTTACTTATATAGTTTCCCCTACCCATTCCAAATAAATATAAATTCTTGGTAAATCTTCCCTTTGAGAACATTTCGAAGAAATAATAGAGAAAAGGGACTAAAATACCAATAGATATTTCCTTAGTCATATATCCTAATATCATACCAATGACTCCCAAGTACAATGCTGTTGTATAAGAGCCAAATAAAATATTAGTTATATGGAAGTCTGCTCTAGCAATTTTCAATGGAAGAAAGATAATACTTAATACCAAAGATAATTGTATAGAAGTAATAACGATCCTATATAAAATAATTCTCCAGTAGGGATATACCTTTGAATAGACCATTTCCGATACCCCATATTCATCTTCAATCAATGCAGTTCTAACAAACATTGCTATACCAATAGGAGATATAAGCTGTTCTCCAATAAAAATTATACTATCTTCTAATAAGTCATTTTTATTTATCATTAAATAAATAGCTCCCATATATACCAACGCTAAAGCCATGGTATTGAAGGAAATTATCTTTATGTTACTATAAAGTATCTTTTTGTCTAATCTTAAATCCATTGCTCATCTCCCCTCGCTTTCTATCCCATAGCTTTATAGCTATAAATAATAATATTAAAGAAAATATAGTAAATAGTATTCTATTTAAACATATATTCTTTATAAAAGGTTGAAATTGAGAGTACGGAATAACTCTATTGAACCTTATAAAATATTTTGTAGGCTGAATCCCTTGAGGCAACAAATTTCTCATGCTATAGAGCCAATAAAAAAACTGGGCTATAATTGATACTATTCCATTATTAAACACAAGCTGAATTACATAGCTTAGGGAAGTCACAAACATAATAGTAGGTATAATCCACACTATAGAATATTTAAAGAATCCTCCGTAGGAAATAGTATCTCCTGTTAATTTTGAAAAGCCATGAAATAGCCAAGTTACATGACCTGTTACTAAGAACAATATTAAAATTGTTATAGTTATATCTCCTAGATATTTTCCCAGTACATATTTATATGAAGGCACACTAGTAGTATATATAAGCTCATTACAATTATATCTCTTATCTTTGGTAAGAGTAAAAGCCGTTACAAATACGGTAAAAAAGCTTATTGCAATTCCTATATAGTCTGCAAAGAGTCTTCCATAGGCATCAGTAACCTTATCTTCTTTAAGAATAGCATTATAAATTTCTATCTCTTCATCATAATATCTGCTACGAATAATAGATGAGAAATTATTTTCATTGCTATATACAGTATTTCCACCTAAAGCTTTGTCTACTCTATATATAAACTCATAATATTCATCAATAGTTTGAAAACTTATGTCTTCCATTTCTTTTATTGCTTCTTCTAAAATTTTTCTTTGTTCTTCATTTATTTTTTCATAGAGCATATTTATTCCCTTAATCCTTAGAGTATCACCTGAGTTATAATCAGCTTTCATAGTATTATAAGCATACTCAATATGATCTTCTAATGTAACTTCCCTTATAGTTTCATCAACAGTATTATATTTAAATCTAGGAGGTATAGGTTTTATGCCATCTCTCTTTACATCTCCTATAAATTGAGTGTAATAGAATAGGAATATAGCTACTATTAAAATCAATATACTTAGACTTTTAGTTTGTTCCTTTATTTGCTTTAAAAAGATTTTTCTAAGCATTTTCTATACCCCCTTTATAAGCTTCATATATGCATCTTCTAAAGTTGGAAAAACATTATTAGCATTTAGAGATGGTTTCTCCTTTGACAAAATCCTTAAAGAAATCTTATCCTCATCCACTATAGATGAAATAACATTGTACTTGTCCATATACTGTTCAGACTCTCCAAAATTTACATTTAGATTCCACACATATCCGTCTGCTTTTTTTATTACATCTTTTACTGTCCCACTATAGATAAGCCTTCCTTTATTTAGAATCGAAAGACTTTTACAGCTTAATTGAATATCCTCAACAATATGAGTTGATAATAATACAGTTTTTGTCTTTCCAAAATCAGAAAGCATATTTCTGACCCTTATCCTTTCTTCTGGATCAAGCCCTGCTGTAGGCTCATCTACAATTAATACTTCTGGATCTCCTACCATTGCTACGGCTATTCCTAATCTTCTCTTCATTCCTCCTGAAAGAGTCTTTGTCTTAGCTTTATATATATCTTGAAGATGTACCATTTCTAGCCTATCTAATATTTCTCTTTTATTTAACTTTATATTAGAAAGGGAGGCAAAATAATCCAAAGTTTCATATACTGTAAAATTTGGATAAAAGGAAAACTCCTGAGGAAGATACCCTATTATCTTTCTTATTTCCTCTTTATTATCCACTTTTATATTATCATAATAAATTTCTCCTGATGTCTTAGGTAATAATGTTGACAAAATTCTAATAAGAGTTGTCTTCCCTGCTCCATTAGGCCCTAAAAGTCCGTGGATTCCCTCATCAAAGGTAAGATTTATTCTCTCTAATATCTTATAAGCTCCATAGTATTTTTCTAACTCTTTAATTTGAATTTTCATAATAAATCCTCCTTTTAGCCTCATTAAAACTCAAATAATCATAAATTTCCGCACCTATTAAAAATGCTGATATACATATAATTAGCCACTCCATACTAACTCCTAATATAAAATATAGTATCAAGCTTAAAAAAGATAAACCTCCAAATATTGATAATGATAATTTTATTTCTATCATCCTTAGAAATTTCTTGTTTTCTTTTATCTTATCTAACTGATATCTATCATATTCCTGTACTCTTACTCTTCTCCATACTTCATTTAGATATTTTCTATTGTTTTCCTCAGATCTCATAAAATTTACCTCCATCAACTTTATTTTTCAGCATATAGAGCCTTTAATTTTTTTCTTGCTCTAAAAATATTTATTTTCACCTTAGATAAACTTATACCTAATACTTCTGAGATCTCCCTATAAGACATCTGCTGAAATGCATATAAATAAAGTATGCTCTTTTGACTTTCATCTAATTTATTAAAGTTGTCCATGAATCTATATTCTTTTTCTTTATTTACTATAATCTCTTCGGGAGAAATAGTGGAGGCAATATTATAATCAGTATAAATATTTTTATTATTATCTCTAATATAGTCTACAGATTTATTGTGTATAATAGAAAATAAATAAGATTTCAATGTACTATAATCTCTTAATCTTTCTCTATATACATAAAAGATAGCAAAACTATCTTGAACAACATCCTCTGCTGCATAATAATCTTTAAGTATACTTAATGCAAAATTTACAGCTTCTTTTCTATGTTTAAGAACAAATTCCTCAAAGGCATTTTCATCACCATTTTTTAATAGCTGTAACCGTTCATCCACTCTTTCACCCCCATCTCATTTATATAACTAACCATAGCTTTATTCCTTTTCTCTTTTCAAGCATGTATACATTAAAAGTATAACACCTAAGAATATAAATATAAGTCTAGAATAAATGAAATGATTAGATAAATTAAATGGTATAACTTGGCTCTTTCTTCCTATAAGTTCTGCAAAGGTAGATATATCAAAGAAATGTTGTCCAAATATATCTAACCATAGTGGCAGAATACTTCTTGTATTTATGCTTCCTAATAAAAATACTATTGGAATCAAGCCATATAATAGCTTTGAGTTCGTTTTTCCCAAAACCATACTAACTCCTAATAGAAATATAAAAGTAGGAATAAAAAACCATATAATATATTTTCCAAAGTTGGTAAATTGGCTATAATTAAATAATACCTTATAATATATAAAACTCATGACAATCGGAACCACAGTTGTCAATATAAAAACAACCACTAATCCAGCAATTTTCAATATATAGTATTTGCTCTGAGATATAGGAGCTGAAAATAATATCTTTCTAGCTCTTAATTCTTTTTCATTAAAAATATTTGTCATGATAAATACCATTATACTCATTATTAAAGGTGAAATTAACTGAATAAAAAGTGTATATGTCCATTCAGAAAATGGCGCCGTTCCATAATATCCGCCTATTACTAGTCTTGTCAGTGAATCATAAGTAAATGCCATCAATATAAGGATCATATATAAATACTTTTTTGATATAATCGTTCTTTTAATCTCATATTTTAATAAATTAATATTATTCAAATTCCATCGCCTCCTTAGAAAGATTCATTTCTTTAAGAAACTCTTCATAGGTTAAATCCTTATACAAATAATTTTTATATACCTTTGCTATTCCTTTTAAAAATTCTTTTTCTCCTGAGACTTCTTCTCCATTTAACAATTTAATAGGCATCAAATAATATAATTCACTCTGAAGCTTTTCCATCTCTAAGGACTTTCTATATTTCTCATTTATTTTATCTAACATTTCACTATTATTTAGATAATAGTAGTTATTCAATTCTCGTACACGACTTTCCCATCTACTCAAAAATAAGTTAGATTCCATATCTCCAAATTCACTTTGTATATATTTATAGGACATATATTGTGCAAGCCCTTCACATGACCAAGGACTATCTTCTATTACCTTAACACCTGTCCCCCACCATTGATGTGCAATTTCATGAGCTATTGTACTTATATCACTCATAAAAATATCTATATCCATACCCCTATACTGAGTATTATCATCACCAATTACTGAATACATAGCTTTATCACGATTTAACATGTTTTCTGAAATAGTTATAACATTTTCTGATGAATGACCACCTCGCTTATATAGTGCAACTTCTGCAACTTTTAGTGGATATATATCCGAATAATAATCTCCTATATTTTCAATATAATACTTCATCATATTTTTTATATATTCTTCTATTTTCATATTCTGCACATATTCCTCATGTCTAGGAGAATAGTAAAATTCAATGTTCATATTTTTAAAGTTAATTTGGTGTTTCTCATATATGCCTGCAAATGCTCCAATGTCTGCTGTATGAGAATTATATTCAAATATCCACTTCTTCAATTGACCTTCTATCTCTGTAGCTATGAGTCTTCCTGGAACTACCATTGTTAAATATTCCGGCGCTGAATAATATCCACTAATCTTTATAGAGTCTCCTTCTTTAACTAAAGGCCTGAAAATCCAATTAGAATTCTCTAGTAAATAAATACTATCTTTAGAGATATATCCCGGCATACCTCTACCTACTCCATTTTTATCAGTTTTCACTTTTCCACCATAGGAAATCATGATTTCTATTTCTTCTATATTTGATATAGGAATTTCAATCTTACCTTTATTCTCTCTATATTTTACTTCTTTTCCATTAACCTTTATAGAATCTATATTTAGTCCCTCGTTAGTATGAAATGTAATTGAATCAGAACCTTTATTTATGAAATCATATAGAACCCTTCCATACATTTCTCCCTTTTCATTATCAAAAATGATCTCTGGCTTAAGACCTGTTAAAGATATGTTTTCATCAATATTAGTTTCCATATTTCTTATTAGTTCCATTGTATAAGGCTCTTTTATATAGGTAAACCCACTTCCCAATACAGCAATTACAACTAATAATATCAATATTTTGCTTTTTATA
This sequence comes from uncultured Tissierella sp., assembly GCF_902479755.1. Classification (NCBI taxonomy): domain Bacteria; kingdom Bacillati; phylum Bacillota; class Tissierellia; order Tissierellales; family Tissierellaceae; genus Tissierella; species uncultured Tissierella sp. The sequence goes on from NZ_CABSQO010000001.1 coordinate 132,103, forward strand.
TTGATTAAAAATGATTCCTTTAAATTGAATTCATATCTTCTTTTAAATAGCAATCCTACTCCAAATATTGAAATAGAGATAAATATCCACAGTAATCTATTATAGATAATGGTTTGCCCTACAGGCTGTATTCCTGCAAAATCTGAAATAATATCTAAATTAGTTTGTACCCATGTAAATAAATAGTTATTCGAAGTTAAACTCTTAACAAATAATATTCCTAAAGCTATAAAACTTATATCCAAGCTATCTGTTAAAAGATATAAGCCACTTACTATTAAGGTAGAAAATAAAAGAGATGGAAAAAATATAATCCAATAGTTAAATAGATAATAAAAAATATCAATTGGAATACCAAATACAAATTTTTGTATGGCAATAACAGCCATCATTCCAATTATAGTTGCTATAACTTCATAAAAAACTATAGCCAAGATACGAATTATCATTAATCTATGATAATTTATATTAGATTCTATAATTCCCTTACTTCTTTTTTTCTTATCTTTATCTAGCGTTAATACTGTAAACAATCCAAATAGCAATGCACATATTGAGGCTCCAAATCTTACAGCACCAAAGGCAATAGTTGAAGAAGACCTTCTTATATAAAACAAATCAAAATCATTAGACATATTTAAGGAATTTATTCCAGTTGTTGCAGCAATACAGGATACCAATATCAAAAACACTATCATTTTTGATTTAAGCATTAATTTAATTTCATTCTTAAATAAAGACATATTCTTCCTCCTCCAGCATGCAATATATATAGGCATCTTCTAAGGAAGGAACTACTTTTTCAAAATATGAAGGTAGAGATTTAGATACTACCCTATATCTAGTACCAGTAGGAGTTATAACTGTAGATGTAATCTTAAATTCTCCTTTTAATTCTCTTTCTAAAAAATTCTCTTTGTCAGCACCTATAATCTCCACAATTCCTACATGATCTATGGCTTTTCTAACTAGTTCACTAGGTTCACCGACAAATAGTATCTTACCTTTATTTATAACTATAATTAGATTACATATGGATTCTACATCTTCAATAATGTGAGTAGATAATATAACTATTTTATCAATTGAGTCTTCAGAAAAAAGATTCCTAAATTTAATTCTTTCTTCAGGATCAAGTCCTACAGTTGGTTCATCAACTATAAGCAATTCAGGATTATTTAACATTGCCTGGGCAATTCCAACTCTCTGTTTTTGTCCTCCTGAAAGAGTCTTTATTTTAAGTTTCCTCTTTTCTTCAAGATTAGTCATTACTAAAACTCTTCTTATTTCCTCTTTCTTATTTTCCTTTATTCTTTTTAAGGAAGCCATATAGTCTAGGTATTCCTCTACCCTTAACTCCTCATATAATCCAAAGTCTTGGGGCAAATATCCTAATCTTTCTTTTAAGTATTTTTCTCTTTTGTTAAGAGGAACTCCATCTACTAAAACCTCTCCCTCTGTAGCCATCAGCTGTCCTACTAAAATTTTCATAAGAGTACTTTTCCCTGCTCCATTTGGCCCTACAAGGCCAATCATTGCAGGAGTATTAATAGTTAAATCAATATTATTTAAAGCCTTTACATTTTTATATTTTTTACTAAGATTTTGTATTTTTATTTCCATTTTATCACCCTCCACTAGATATTCGGAAAAAAGAAGAAAAAGTTACAAAAATAAAAAAATTAATATCTTTTTTATTTAAAGATATTAATCTTTTTTAAATTATGCTAAAACTTATATAGATCAAATACTTTCAACACCATATTTTGAATCACCATAAATATCAACTTTTATACCAAACAATCTTACTAGATTATAATAATCTTCTTTAGTATTTAGATTTATATAAGAATCTCCTACCTTAAATGTAGTCACCTTTCCATACTCTTTTAATATTATCTTGAGAAAATCCACTAATTCCTTTTCTCCCCTTATGGAATTTACCGGAGTTTGGTCTATATATTTAAGAAAACTTTTTTTAAATATAATATTCCCCGTTCCCATAATATTGTTAAATGGCTTAATCGGCTTTTCAATAAAATCTAGTATATTATCATTTTTGTCTATTTCAATTGTATAAGTCTTTTTAACCAAGTTTATATCATCGACTTCTACTATTCCAATCATACAGTTATATTTCTTTTCATAGAACCTTTTGATTGCACTGGAATAATTATTATTAATTATAAACTCATCCCCTAATATAAGAATGAAATCATTATCTTCAACTGCATATTTGGCTGCCTCAAGTGCATTAATTAGTCCTTTTTGCTCTTTTTGAATGCAGTAACTTATTCTTTTACCATTATAATAATTTCCAACCTTAGACATTATATCATGGGACCTATAACCAACAACTATTATTATCTCATTGATTTCATCAATTCTACTAATGTTTTCCACATTATATTCAATAATAGTTTTATCTCTAATTTTTAAAAGACATTTGTTCTCCCCATTTGTGACAGAATCAATCCGCTTTCCTTTACCTGCAGCCAATATAACAGCCTTCATGGTTTTCCTCCTTTATTATGAGCTTTCTCTAATTTTATTCATACTAGAATAGAATTTGAATAGCTGATTAAATTCAGGATTTCTTAATTCTGATAATCGTTTAATCTTATCAATATTTTCCCTTTGCATTTCACCATAAGACCTAAAAAAATTTTCCTTCACTTCATTGAATCCCCAAAGCCTAGAATTAGAAGTCATATTACTTATATTTTCATTTAAGAACTTATCCCTATTTGCATTTAATAACATATCATAGTTGTACATATCTTTAATCAGTTCAATCTTATATCTATTTGGATATCTTCCTATTAAGCTATTAGGTATTAGAAAATATTCATTTAACCAAAAGTTGTTTATTATATCCCTATATTCATAGAGGAAATTATAGGTGTTCATAAATTCATTTTCTCTTTCATAAGGCAATCCTATTATAACTTCTAAATCTGCCCAGATCCCTATTTCCTTGCACCACTTTAGAACCTGTATAAGTTCTTTCAAATCTAATTTCTTATTTATAAATTCAAGCAGCCAAGTGTCCCCCGTTTCAAATCCAAATACAAGCTTTCTACAGCCACTTTCATATAATAATTTTAACTTTTCATAGGTCATACCATTAACTCGCCCACAATCGGACCAATATATTTCTAAATTTCTTTCCTTTAATAATCTATTAAATTCTTTTATGAATTTTAAAGATGATGGGAAATAGTTATTTAGAAAATAAAAATATTTTGAATTATACTTCTTTGATAATTCTTCAATATCCTGTACTACTCTTTCTACTTCTCCAATGATAAGCTGTCCCCTATCTGTATCACTTTGAGTACAAAACGCACAACTGTAGACACAATTATAATTAAAAATATATGGTATAAATAAGGTGTTTTCTCTATTTTTCCTTCTATTAAACTCTACTACTTGACTTGTTATTGCCAATGGGAATCTATATAATATATTTTCATTCTCCCTTTGACTTGTAGAAAGTGGATAGCTATAAGGCTTCATATCTAGCCCATCCCATGTTGGACAAATTACAATTGGACTGGCCTCTATGTTAGATTTTATCTCTCCATCTTCAAGATATAACAAGCCTTCTCCTTCTCTAACTATAATTTCTTCGGGAATTCCTTTGTCTATGGAGTTTATAATCTTATAAATGGCTTTTTCTCCAGGTCCTTTTACTATGAACTTTAATTTTTCTATAGCAGCTGTAAGTAATTCATGATAGAAATCTTTAAAAATATAAAGATAGGATACATTGTTACCTCCGACTATTACAGGCCTTTTAGTTTCTTTTTTTAGATATTTAGCAATAATCACTCCTAAATGAATTTGAAACAGAGAAAAATCAGCACCTATGGAAATACCATAAGAATCATATTCCTTCCAATTTTGATCTAAAAATAATCTAGCTATTCTATCTAATGTAATATCCTCTTCACCATAAATATAACTCAAGACCCTATCTTTATCATATAATAGAGAAATCAGTTCTTTATCTGTTTTAGTGAAAGATTTATCCATCAGAAATTGATTTATATCATGTATATACGTATCTATACCTAGTTTTCTTAAATAAGATGAAATAATTCCCATCGCTAGAGACAAGCCTATAAAATTCTGTTCTTTTATTATTGAATCCTCATCAGCAACAAGAATCATATAAAAGTTCTTTATCACCTTTTCCCCTCCAAATCATAACTTAGTATGGATCTTACAATTTCCTTAGGTGTCATCAATTCCGATAATTTCCTTCTAAGTTTATTTGTTAAAATAGTATGATCAGAATTATCTCCATAGAGAATATCCCTTATAGTTTCTATTCCTCTTTCAATTTCAAACTGCTCAATTTGAATTATAAGCTCAGCATATGGATTATTATCAAAAATTGGTTTTAAAAAACTATACCATCCTACTGGGAACATAAGATATCTATAGGGTTTTATGGTCATATTAAATTCATCTTTTGCTGCTATTTTTTCTATAGTCCCTATATCACTTATACTATTAATTATATTTACACATCTTACCCCTGATAAAGCGATCCTCACCATTGAAGTGGATGTCATGTTACGGCTTATATAGATATTAGAGATAGAAACTAATTCATCGAAAGTTTCAGTGTGCACAGAGCTGTAATGATGAATATTATCACCCTGAATCTTTTCTTTGCTTCCAACACAGATTATATGAAATTCTTCTGCTAGTTTACTAATAAGTTTATTAAAAAAACTATTGGATAATTTTACAAACTCACTTACTCCCCTATCCTCTATGTGCTCGTTTTGCCATTTTGCATAGGATACTAAGATAATCTTATCTTCATCATTATCAAATCCATATTTTATTCTATTTTTTCTTTTTTCCAAATTAGATATATCTACAAAATCGCTAATCAATGAATAAGTGTATACATTTTCTCCCTCTACTGAATCTGGATTTACAATAGGACAAGGAACTATTCTAGCTCCATAATCTTCTAAAACTATTTTCTTAGGTATATCACTTTTAAATCCATAGGTGTCCATACATTTTCTCGGATAGTTCCAATAGAAATTGTCAAATGTGCATAGGGTGGTATCAAATATATTTAAATCTTCTTTTGTTATACCATAGTGTCTATCCGCAAAATTATAATTTAAAAAATCAGAGAGTATTACTAAGTCTGGTTTAAATGAATATTTAACTTCATTGAAAAGTATTCGATTTAACTGTCTAGATTTAGGAACTAATGAAATGCATATATAGCCTTTTTTAAGAATAGTATTTTTGTGAGTTGGGGGAGCTATAAAACATATTTTGTCTCCCGATTTTATTAGTTCATCAGCAAATTCCACTGCAATTAATAGTTCACCAAAAGACCAAAAACTAGTAACTATAAAAACTACATTCATATATTCACTTCCGCTATTGGTCTTTCGCTAAACTCATGCCATCCATATTTCTCTATATATTCTTTGTATATACCTCCACATAATCTATCATGACTATAATTGCATCCGTTGCACATAGTGCCAAGGCTCTTTGTACTTTGTGACATAAAGTCAGCATAACTATTTAAAATAAAATTATGATAAAGAAGTTTAAAGTCAGTATCATACCAATCCACTAAATAATCTTTATATTCACCTAATAGACATGGAGGAAACCCCTCAAGTGTTAATTCTTTATCTGTTTTTATAACATAGTCAACAGCCTCCATTACAGGCTCTATGATTTCAGTATACCTTGGCACCACCTCATAAAAGTTTTTATATGCTCTTCCTGCAGGATGCATAGCTGAAATATTAATATGGTCAACGTCCAATTCTCCTACTATAAATTTCATAATCTCACATAGATTTCTTAAATTGTTTCTATAGACTACAGTATTGGTTCTTACCCTTGAACCCACGGCTTTTGCATTTTTAATCCCCTGTATTATTTCTCCTAACCATTCTTCATTTACATTAGCTAAATCGGCGATTTCCATTTTATCAGTATTATGAAACGAGATTACAAAAGTATTTACATTGTAATCTGATAATTGCTTTGCAAAATGGAAATCTTTTAAAGTTCTCCCGTTTGTTTGAAGAGAAACTTGTGGATAACCTAGTTCCTTAATTCTGGCTAAAATATCCAGAAACTCAGGAACTATTGTAGGCTCGCCGCCGTGAATGTTTACTACTTCATATCCTTTATTTCTGTTTCCTTCTAAGAACTTATATATAATCCTTTTATTCACATTTTCTTTTCTTTCCTGATATGAATCAACTACACAAAATTTACAAGATTGGTTACACTGATCCGTCAGATGAATACTCAATCCTTTCACAAAATCTCCTCCTATTTAAATTTGATCCTTATATGCTTTTCTGCTAATGACCTTATTACTGCCATCAATAGGTACAATTAGTTCATGCATATATCCATGATAAATATCTCCATCTTCCTTAGATACAAGGACTTTCCCCGAATATAATGATTTATTTTTTCTCATTTTTGAATTTAAATCCCCAAAAATCACATCAGAAGAGTCTGCATAATAATCAAATATTTCATAGATATAACTTTCTCCTAAATATGCTATATAAAAATCATTGTGCTTAAAGTTTGAATGCTCAAAATTCTCTCCAATAGACATATCGATGTTTTTATTTGATAGTTCTTCTATCTTCATATATTGTTTTAAACTTTTTTCTACATCTTCCTGACAATGAATAAAAGATAGAAATGAATCAAAAGCTAAGATATCGAATACTTGCATCATCAATAAATATACTGAAGGTAATTTTGGCAATTTGTTAAATGATTCTTCCACCGTCTCAAAGGGCTTTTTATAGGTACTTTCCTCAATCAGAATATCCTTATATGCTTTATCCTTTAAAGCATATATTGCATTGTAAAATTCAAATCCCTTGGCAAAGGACCATGTCATAAAATCCTCACTATCTTTTTTTCTATAACGAGTCTCATCTACTATATATTTCACAAATCCTAAGCTTTCTATAGGCTTTTCATAAATAAACCTTTTATATTTAGTTTCTAAACTAGTAACATATATTTCTCCTGAACTCGTATTAATGAATTCATTAGTCATGCTGATTGTGAATTCTTTACTCTTTTTATTTTTTAAAAACAAATAATCCAAGTTATCCCCTCTTTTCGTCTAACTCTAGCAAATATTGAAAAGCATTGTTTAATACCTCATTGACATTAGGTACTTTTGATAACTCTCTTTTAAATATATTGATGTTGTCAATCATTTTCTCACATAAATCACCATAAAGTATTTCCTTTAGTGTTGAATTTACTTGTTCTGTATTGAAAACTTGTATCCTTTCAAAACTCTTCATATAAATATTATCCTTCATAATTCCCTTTAAAAAATGATTCCAACCAAACATACTAGCTGTAAAAGGGTATATCTTTTTTAAATCCTTAGCCATGTATTGATACCATAGAGGTTTTTCCATACATTTCTTCTCAAGGGTTTTAAAATCAATGATTTTATCATTGTTCAATACAATTGAGGGTACTCCAAAATCTACTGCCTTTGTAAGAGTTATAGATACTAAATTATATGTTACAAATAAATCTGATGATTGAAGTAATTCTTCAAAAATATCTACAGGCAATGATCTATAATGAATATATTTTATTTTGGGATTTTTAAATTCCGATTCATTCCAACATGAGTCACCTACATGAATTAAGCATATTTTGGTGTCTAGTTCTGATAAGTAATTATAAATGAGAGGTAAAAGATATCTGCATAATGTGCTTTGACTTGTAAAAGAATATGCTCCCTCTAGCTCCCATTTTGAAAGTGTAAGAAAAACTATCTTTTCATCGTCTTTTACATATCTTTTTCTAATATTGAAAATAACATTTTTATCTAACTTTCTTACTTCTTGAATAACTTGATAATAAAACTGGCCTTTTTTCTTAGCTTCCTTTATTAAATCTTGCCCTCCCTTAGGCATAGAGAGGGGACAGTTTTTTAATATTATATCTACTTCTGAAAGAAGATCTGGTAATTTCTTCACAAAAATTCCATAGTAATCTAATTTATATCCAGCATTTATATAGTCATATTCATCTAAGGATGAAATAGGGATATCTAATGCTTTTAATACATCCATATTTATGCCGGTCCAATGCTGTGCATATTCCATAGTAAAGGCATCAAAAAGTATTATTAAATCATAATTATTTGATTTTATTATGGAAATTATATGCCTTTGATTATGAGTAACTCCATAATTTCGGCTAATTGTATGGACTCTAAATTCACAATCCTTCTCGAAAAAAACATTCTTTTCTTCAGAAATTAAAAAATCCATGGAATATTGATTTTTATTAAGACCTTTAGCAAAAGAATGAGCAATGACCAATTCCCCTGTTGATAATTCTCCCAAGGCCACTCCCAGTATTCTCTTCATTACATATATCCCCTCTAAAAATATTCCTTTTCTATTTGATTTAATAACTCCATAATACTTTCTTCTTCTGAGCGCTTAACTAGATTTCTATATTCATCTATAAATCCTTGAAAAAATTCTTTTAAAATCTTAATTTTACCTTCATAATAGGTATTGACTTCTTTAAGTATATCTTCTGCTTCTTGATACCTTCCCTTAAGATAATATACATGAGAAAGAAGAATGTCTGATACTAGGAAATATGAAGGATAATTCTTTAGTCGCTGTATCTGTAATAATTCTTTTAAATCAGATATTAGCTCTTCTTCACTGAAATTCATAAATGATTGAATTCTATATTTTAAAATCCATAAAATCCAATATCTAGGCTCTATCTCTACCACATCATCCACTACATTTATTAGGTTAAAAGAAACTTGAAATACAGAGTTAGTATCTGATAAATCCAAACGATCATCAGCTAAAAACCATAAGTAAAAGCAATAAGCACAAATTTTTTCTATATTAAATGGATCATTTTTATACTCTTGTTCTAATATATAAATTAATTTATTATCTTTTCCCTTAAGTTTTGCTAAGATAGAACTGGTTCTTATGATAGATTCTAAATTTTTATCTAATTCATTAAAAACTATATCCTCACTTGAAACAAACATATATAACACTCCTTAAATATCATTTTCATCAGAATACTCTACAGGAATGTCTTCATCAAAGTCTGGTGTGTAAATTGCGGAATCTGCTGCAAAATACTCCTCTATGTTTTCAGGAGTCAATTTATCAAAGTCCTCTTCGCCTAAAGATTTAATCATGATTTTTCCTATTTCGCTAATGTCATAATTAACTAATACTTCATCTGGATTTTCAATCAAATTCTTCTTAAATTCTGGGTCTAAAACTGCCTTTTCTATAATTTTTTGAATAGCCACATTGTTTGAATTTAGATTATCAACTATATTTTCATTATTATCTTGATTTCCATCATATGTCATTATAATCCTCCTCCCAATATTAATTATCTAATAAACCTTTTTTATTATAAAAATTGATAAATAATATTAAAAACAATATAAAATTAACAGCTAAAATAATTAAACACTCCATGTTTAAACTTAATTGTCCCAAGTTATTAACTATGTCATATACCTGTTGAGTGTACAAAAACTTTGAAACCTTTCCAAAGGATTTATTAAATATGGCTATCATAGGCATAAAGGCAAAAACTATGACCAAAGGTAAAGTTGTACTGTTAGCACTCATTTGATTTTTACACACTATTCCTAAAGTAGCTCCGAACATCATAGAGCATAAAATCCCTAAAGCCATAATAATAAAAAACCTTAAAAGCTCTCCCCCACTATACTGTCCACCAATAGCTAGAATCACAACTCCTACAATACACATTACAAAGGTATAGAAACCAATTCCTAATAGATATTCATATGGTTTGACATTGGCCATTAACAAAGATCTCAAAGTTCCTTTTTCTTTCTCCTCAGATATTATTCCTTCCATTGCTACTGCCGGCGACATGCCTACATACATTGATGCGAACATAGTAATAAAGTAATCATAAGGAATATCATTGTTACCATTGGCTATGGTTTTTGTAAGTATTAGGGCTAATATGGGAAACATAATAAATTGAATTAGCACAGTTCTATTTTTTAATGTGTCAAGTACTTGTTTCTTTAGTACCGCTTTTACTCTTATCCAAGACATTATAATAACCCCCTTCCCGTTAAATGAATGAATACAGTTTCAAGATTTGGTTCAGAAGAATGAATAGACTCAACTTCGTCCTGAGAAAAAAATTCCCTAATTTCTTCGGCACAATCAGGACTATTATATAGAATTTTTCTGCTGCCATCTTTGAGAATTATTTCAATTTCATTTTTGTCATTATATTTCCTGCAAAGCCTTTTAGGTTCGTCCATCTCTACTATAACCCCCTCATTTAATAAGGCTACTGTATGACAAAGCTTATATGCCTCTTCCATGTTGTGAGTTGTAAGGAAAATAGTGGTTCCGTTGTCTCTAAGTTTCAAAATATTATCATGAATCTGATTCATAGTAACAGGGTCTAATCCAGTAGTTGGTTCATCTAAAAATAATATGTTTGGATTATGTAGTGTTGCCCTCGCAATAGATAGCCTTTGCTTCATTCCCTTGGATAATTTGGATACAGGCTTGTTCTTCGCTTCTAAAAGTCCAACTTCTTCCAGCGCTTTAGAAATTAAATTTTTATCCACATTGTATATATCTGCATATATTGATAGATTCTGCCAACAACTAAGCCTATCATATAGACCTGTTGTATCTAATACTAATCCCATAGTTGAGTACGTCACATCATCGAGAGATTTACTATTCATACCATTTACAAAGGCATCACCTGATGTGGGTTTCAATTGCCCTGTAAGTATTTTTATAATAGTGGTTTTTCCTGCTCCTGATGGTCCTAATAATCCAAATATTCTTTGGTGATCAATATGAAAACTAACTCCTTTTAAGGCTTCTGTATTTCCAAAGTTCATAACAATATTATTCATTGCTATAACTGAATCGTTTTTTACTTTTATCTCCATATCTCTTCTCCTAATTTCAATTATTTTTTATCTTGTAACAAGTACAAACCATATGCTACAACTCCTAAAGATAATAGTTTTATAGAAGTATCATTTTCAATACTTCCTAGTATACTTAGTACAAATACTGCAATTCCCATGGCTAAACCAATACCCTTTAATATAATTCCTATTAAGTCTCTTGTTTTAGCACCATCCATTTTTCACCCTCCCTTTAATTGATTTTAAATATAAGAAAATCTATATAAAATTTCTCATACCTTAACTTTCAGCCCTTTTAATATAACTTAAACTTGAATTTAGTAAATAATTTAGATTAAATAATTTTTGAAGAAGTAACTAAAGATGTCTTTCAGAATAATCTGTGATTTTAAATTTGTTTAAACTTAATAAAACTAACTTAATAGGTTAATTTATATAGGACCTCAATTCATTAATGTTATTCTAAGGATTATATTTATGTCTTCTGATTTACATGACAATTTAACAGGACTTAGGTTTTATGATCTCACAGGTATATTCTCTAATTTGCTCATCATAATCCATTGCAGTATTACTAAGATATGAATAAAAGTTATATTAAATGAAATTTTAGATAAAGATATATCACTATTGATTTTATAAACTTATAGGTATGATAACATAAATGCACTGTCAACATTTGTCAAACTGCAGGGTAAACATGTTAATCTTTTGTAATATATTTATAAATCAAAAAGTACTGCCAATCTTTGAAGCAAAGAGTATCAACTAATATGATACAACAAAAAAATCACTGGAAAACTTACATTTCTAAGTCTTCTAGTGATTTTATTTTTAGTTCTTCTCTACTTTTATTATGTTACTCTTTTCTAACAAGAAATGCACCCAAACCACCTCAAAAAAATGTTTATATCTATGTATGTGGATTTGAAACGTACTCTAATAAATCAATGAGTGAAAATATAAATAATACTATTAAAATAATAAATAATATTTATCCTCTTTCCTTTTTATAAGCTTGTTTGAGAATAAAATCTATAATAAAAGCAATCAAAATTGAAATAATAAAAACCGTTCCCCATATTATCCAATTATTATTTGTGGTTCCTCCACCCTGATCTACACCATAAGTCTTAAATATCATAGCAAGAATAAATCCAACCACGTATCCTACGACAGCAGCCCCTGAAATCATGCGGTTTCCAAATATAGTAGCGATAACTATTACAATAGCACCTAGTATGGCCAATATATTTGGCCACTGTTTCATGCCGTGCATTTCAAAAAAAGAAAATCTACATAGCCAATATGAGATACCCATTAATCCAACCATACTAGTCCCCCACAGGACTTTATTTTTTATATCCATTGTTTTCAAATATATCTACCTCCTTTTTTTAAGATATTATTACTTCATACAATAATATATACTTTTTTAATAACCCCAATCCTCAATTCTCCACTTACTTGTTTTACTGCCTCTTCTTAATATCCATTGATAATTCGTATAGGTTGAATTTGGATTTAAAACGGGATTATCTCCAGATCCATCAACATCAAAGTTAGATAATAATAAAATGACATTTTCAGGAATAACTCCCTGTTTAAAATCATCTCTAAAATATGAGTCAGATTTTTCTTCATCATACCAGACTTTCGTTAAAGTAGATGCTGGAAAATCAAAATTATTTTTGACAAGATCTATTGCCTCAGTTATTTCTTCTTCAGTAAATTTAGCAGACTCTCCAATGTCTATCATTAAATCATCACTAATATTGTTCTGTTTATAAGATGCTAAAGAGAATACAAGTAATATTGTAAAAATTGATATGATAATTTTTCTCATAAACATGCCTCCTTCTTTAATAATATGTCATATCGTTTATCGAGCAACCATAATCCAAATATAAAGATTGCAAAAAGTTCAGAACCACCATCTGACCAAATATTTCCTTGTTTATCTAATTATATCTTAACTTATAGATGTTTAGTATGCAAATTATTCGAAATTTTCATAGAGTATACTTATTAAACAAAACCATTTTAGAATCGTCACACATAAAAGAAACCTTATAGCAGCTATTTCTAGCCATTATAAGGTTTTTGTCTATTATTCCCACTCGGCAAGTTCAGTGGCGTTTCTAAACATTTATGTTTAGTTTTTGTGCTTTTTATGCCGACTTTTTATTTCAATTACACATATTATTTTGACTTACTAATTTTTTGTTGTCAACATCACTCCGCAAAACAAATATCTTTCAAACTTCAGCTTAGATAATCACACTAATCAAGGTATATAGTATTTTTCCACTATGTTTTACTAATGCTTATACTATACAAATGACAATTCCGTGTCAAGCCAAGTTTCGATAGCATTTCTTATATCAATGATTGAGTCATCCAGGGAAATACGAAACCCTCGGCAACCTCCATCACAACAATCGCTTATACCTCTTTTTTTTCCGCACCCATATCCCTTTTCAATCATTTCTTGTAAAAATAAAGGAAGTTTTTCGATGGCATCAGCGTATTTATGCGTGTTTTTTGCTTTGACGTTTATTTGATAACCATTATTAAGTGATGCATTAATTGCCCATATCTCATTTCTTTTATAAGAATATTTAATCTTTATCCATAAATCTTTTATTTCCACATCGCATTTAAGCCCTTTATCCAAATAACGTTGATGTAACTGCAATATAAAATCTTGCACATTGGCAGACAAAGGTTTCATAGTATCTTTTAATATAGAAATAACATCGTCAGTTTTATTATTTTTCAATACTCTGTAATCACATCGCAATAAAATATCGGAGAAGCGGCAATAACTGATTGTATTGGACTTATTGACCTTCGATTTGTTGATGTTTCTACCAAATTCTATCTCTGCTATTGCCATTACTTTCAAGCCCGTCAACATAGCAGGATTATCAGGATACGAAATTTTTATTCTTTCAGCTTTTAATAAATCCGGTTTTTTATCATTCAAGTTTATACCGTCAATCAATATGCCGCAATCAGTCAAGAATCGCAAGCATTCAATGCTTTTTGAAACGGGGATTTTCGTGTCGAATATATTGTTTCCGACGGTAAGAGATTGAGAGCTTTCTGTTAGTACACCATGAAAACCTATATTCAATAATAAGCATTTCACATTGTGCAGGAATGGAAAATATACCGAAATAGTAACGCGGTCATCAAATACGTGGGCATTCTTTTTATGATTGTCATACAAATCACCTTCAACAATCAAAACATCGCAAAGCTGATACAAAAAGTTTCTGAACACAAGAACTCCTTCTCGAATGTTTTCCTCGTTTGAAATATTTTCAAACATTGGATTAATTGCATATGTTTCAGGTATTTCTGACGTAATAACATTTTTTAAGTGCTTTGCCATATCTTTGAGTGTTTTTCCCATTTATTTCACTTCTTTCTTCGCAAAGTCAACTTTATACTGCCATTCACCGTATTTTTTGTCGTTATCAGTTATCGTTCCTTCCGTAAGGGTGATACGCAGAACGATTGAGTCAGGGTTGTCTTCGTCGCCATGTGCATCGAACCATGTGAAGATTTTTTTCATCTTGGCTCTTATTTCCGCATTCCTCTCGTCCTTTACCCAACCGAGATTTTCAGCCGTTCCTTGAGCAACAAACAAGTCTAACCCACAAATGGAAATCTCGTTGTTTTTCCCAATTTCCAGCATTTTATTTTTATTCGCATCTGTAGAAACATAAAACACGCCGTCTTCATAATAAGCATCAACCATACGGACAGCAGGGCGGGGATTGCCTATAGCATTCGGGGACAATGCAATAGTTGCAAGAGCGATAAGGTTGTCCTTTCCGTTTCCGCAATATTCTTCCATAAGCTTCATCACGTTTTCATACTTGTTCATGATAATTCCTCCATTTATTTTTTATTTCCCTATGGGTTCTATCATACTTTGTATTTCGCAATTACCTAAATAATACATGGGAAATTCCTTGTATCTTTATATTCCTTCTTTTAGCTTGATTGGAAAATATCTTTGCATTTGTTTATAGCCAAGTCCCTTTTCTATGTCTTTATAGGCAATATCTCTTCCATCTTCATATAAATAAGGCATATTGAACATAACATTGCGGCCTTTGTCAAGCTCAAAATTTGTGCTTTCAATCCATCGGCGAACTTTATCTTCTACTTTGTGTATACTCTCGTTATCTTCGTCAATACTGACTGCCATAGCGTATAAGCCTCCCGGAAAATCGAACAATTTAAAAGGGCTTACATCCGCATTGGTAACGACATCTTTAACGGCACATATCCATTCAGCTTTGTCATTTTTAGACAGCAAAAAATCAAAACAATCGAAAATCACACTCTTATACAAATGACAATACTGCCACAATTGGTACATATATCCGCCTTCTTTGAACATTTCTCCCCACGGTTGGTCGCCGCACGTTACCGCTTTGAATCCCGGTATCCTGACGACCATTATATCAGGAATTTTTTTATCTAATTTTTCTGTTATTTCAATCAAGCGGTTTACATTGGAGGGCTTGCCGATATAATCAACGCTTATCAACTGTGTTTCAATCTCTTTAGCCTTGTTATACAGCAGTTTTATGTCGGAGTTGTCTGCAAAGTTCACTTGTTCGATTTCCCGTATAAAATCCATCACGATTTCTTTCAACTCATGCAAAAGCGCAACTTCGTCGTCTATGCTCTGTACTTTTTTCCCCAGCACTTCTAAAACTACATCAGAACCGGAAGTGTTGAAAACACGTTGAATGTCTTTTATGCTGATATTCAGCTTGCGTAATATGAGTATTTGTTCAAGCCGCCTAACAGCGTTTTCGTCGTACATTCTATATGCATAGTCATCACTTCGGGTGCTGGACAGCAATCCCATGTCCTCATAATAACGTAGTGTACGGGCTGTAATGTCATATTTGCTTGACACATCTTTAATTTTGATTAGGTTGTTCATTTGTTTCGACCTCTTTTCTAAATTATTAGGGATAAACTTAGTATAAAGGATTCCCCAAAGGAAGAGTCAAGAAGGTAATACTATTTTTTTGCAGAAAATATAAATTTTCTCTCTTATTGAGAAACAGCATAACACCGTAGATAACATTTTCTATCTGCTACAACCAGAATTTACTAACATTCTATGAAAATTATACTCGAAAAAAATTAAATAGACAATATCAATTTACCCCACAAATAAAAACAACCACTAGAAAACTATTATTTATCAGTTTTCTAGGGGTTTTGGATACTACTCCCACTCTATTACGGATTAGTGTTTATATGTATTAACTGGTCTATCCTGTGTCACTTTTTCTATATTTTATGTATATTATATTTAGTATTTTTTCTTTATTGGTTTTTTTAGTATCATAATAGTATCATAAATTTTTCTTTAACTTTTAATCTCTATGCCTTTCTCTATCTTTATTATACCATTTAATAATATATATTGTACTATTAAATGTATCAAATAAAACCCTGTATCTTCTCATGAGTAAAAGGTAAAAGGAAAATGCGTCCTCAATAGACGCATTAATTTGATGAATGGGTGCTGCAACACTTTATTCATCTTTAGCTTTAGTTTCCCCAGCACGAGAACGATTATCAAGCTTAGGTATATCGTTAGGAATACGTACTAGAATTTCTGATAAATCACAGTCAAGAGCTTCACAGATTAAATCTAAATGTTCTAAGTTAACCCTTTCTATGATTTCATGGTACATTTCATTAATTGTAGATGGCCGTATTCCTGTTTTTCGTGCTAAATCAGCTTGTGACCATCGAAGTTCGCCTAACTTCTTGGACAGTAAAATTCTTATAGTCATACGCCTTTGCTCCTTTGGTTACATTCTAACATCAATTGTTACATGCAATCTAAAATAGTTAGAATATAACCAATTAGGTTATATTAGACGTTAAAAGAAATAGGAGGTAATAGTCCTTTTTATCTTATTATAAACTTTAGCATTTTCTTATTAGACCCATTTTATATAAAAATCTCCTCCTACTTATCTTGATATTTCCTAAGCATTAAGATTGACGTTACTGTGCTGTAGAATTCCTAACTTACTAATAGTACTATATTATTGGGACTCAATTTTTATTTAAAAGGTGCTATCTTATTTGATTTTCATATTTGTGTTATAATATATGATAATGGAAATCTATGACATTTCTTATTTAAAGTCAATATTATAGGGGGGATAAATATGGATAGCAGTAGCATTCAAGAAATAATAAGCAAATATAATCCTAACGTAACTGGTGCTATTACCGATGATGAGATTTCTTTATCTTCTAAATCATGGAAAAAAGACTTATATTTTTATTTAGATGAGGATACTGATATTGAAAAATTTATTGAAGATTTCTTTATATTAAAATACATACCTCGATTAGGTTGCTATATGGATAACTATATAGAGTTTATGTTAAGTACACCCTATACTTTTTTTCAATTAAGTTTCGAGGGATATAATGTTCCAGAATTAGAATGCTTCGATGATAAAATTTATTATGAGATAAGTGGTATAAGTGATCACCTTTTTAATATTATTAGAGTAAATGAAAAATATAATGATGATTTCATAGAGTCTTTAAGGTATATAGCTACTATAAAAATATATAATGTCAATGATATAAAAAAAATCTCTATTGATGATGTCAGTTTTATAGAAGTAGCTAAAAACACTGCAAAAAATTTATTATTTGATTTATCATATAAGCACTCTTTAGTTCTAACTCTTGAAGAATTGCCTAATGATTTTGAAGTTTTTGAAGACTTTGAAGACTATGACCCCGTATTCGAATTAGCTGAAACCATGGTGAATATTAAAGATAACTACATAAAAAAATCTTATGATTCAGACTTAATTAATTATTATTATAGAGCTAATAAAATGGATGATAGTGAATTTAAGTATACTGCCTATTATCAAGTTTTAGAATGTATTTTTGATGAAGTATATCTACATGAAACAGTACAGGATATTAAACAAATCATTAACTCCAGTTGGTTTTCATCGTATGATGATGAAAACATAGTCTCTTTGATCAATGTAGTGGAGCAATATAATAAAAATAAAAACGATAGAGAAAAATTAAAATTGGTGTTGGAAAAATATTTCAAGGGTGATTCGCATGATGAAGCATTTTTTTTAAGTAACCAAGACATTATTGATATTTTAATAAATAAACTTAAAAAAATAAGTAGAAAAGAGGAACTAAAAGACTTACAAAAAATAGCAACCATTATTTATGATTATAGATGTAATTGTACACATTCAAATAGAGAATATCCTTTTAGAACCACATTTACAGGCGACTATAATGAATTAAATAACTATATAGAATTAATTAAAAAAGTGTCAGAAAGAATAATAATAAATTATAATAATTACTAAAAATCCAGATTTAGATTGACCTATACTTGAAGAAATAAAGAGAATTTTTTATCATTATAATACGAATGTTTATTTATAATATTACGAATAAATTCTTAAAATAGCTATGAATCCTTTAGAATTTAATTTGATAGAAACGAAAAAACTTATAGACTAAGAAAAGCTAGGGATTATTCCTTAGCTTTTTAATATGTAAAATATTTAAGGTTTTACAAAATTATCCTTTTAAATTTGAAAAAATATGTTATACTATATACAAACAAATGTTCAGAACAAATGTTTATAATCGAGGTGTAATAGGAATGGACATAATAATGCATATTGACGTAAATTCTGCTTTTTTAGCTTGGACAGCTGCACATGAAAAGCAATTAGGAATTGATAGAGACATAAGAGAAGTTGCATCGGTGATTGGAGGAAATGAGGAAAATCGTCACGGCATAGTTCTTGCTAAATCTATACTTGCTAAAAAATATAAGATACAGACGGGAGAGTCCTTACATTCTGCAAGAAAAAAATGTCCTAATCTTCTCGTTGTACCGCCTAATTATCAAGTATATGTTCAGGCATCACAAGCACTATATGACTTTTTAAATACCTTCTCTCCTGATGTAGAAGTATTTAGCATTGATGAATGTTTTATTAGATTCACTAACATTACTGAAGAAGAATCTATTCCGTTAGCCTATAGGATTAAAGATCAAATTAAAGATACTTTCGGTTATACTGTCAATATTGGTATATCTGAAAATAAATTACTTGCGAAGATGGCAGGAGATTTTGAGAAACCTGATAAAGTACATACATGTTTTCCAGAAGAAATAAAATATAAACTTTGGAAATTACCAGTCGAAGAATTATATATGGTAGGAAGAAAAACGGCCCCTAAGTTATATGATTTAGGTATATATACGATTGGAGACTTAGCAAATACTGATATTAATATATTATCTTCTTTGTTAAAGTCTCATGGCAGGCTTATTTATGCATATGCCAATGGGATTGATGATTCTACTTTTAAACCTTCGGCTCCTGTAAAAAGCATAGGCAATAGTTCTACTATTAAATTTGATGTAGAGGATAGAGAAACAGCTCATGCCGTAATTTTGAGCCTTGTAGAAATGACAGCTTGGAGATTAAGAAAAGCTAATATGGTATGTAGAGTAGTAAGAATTAGTATCAAAGATTCGCTATTTTCTCATGTCTCACATCAAAGGAAATTGCTCTATTCGACTGACTCTACAACTGAAATTTATAAAAACATATGTATACTATTCGATGAAGTGTGGGATAAAAAGCCTATCCGACAGCTAGGAGTATCTGTCTCAGACTTATGTTGCTCTGATATACAACAGATGAATTTCTTTAATAATACAAACAATAGTAAGCTTGATAAAGTTATTGATAGTTTACGTGAAAAGTATGGAGATACAGCTATAATGAGAGGGGTGTTCGCTAATTCTGATTTGCACCCTATTCTTGGTGGATATCCTGATGATGAATATCCAGGTATGACTAGCATTTTGTAGAAAGGATGGTTTTCTTGAAAGTTATTAATCAACCTATAAAAGTTATGGCAGTTTTTTATCCTGATGGAAAAATTGAACCTATTAGATTTCGCCTAGATGATACAGTGGTTAATGTAGAAAAAGTAATGAAAACCTATGAAGAAAAGATTGTAGGAAACAAAAGAATTATATTTGTATGTATGCATAATGAGAAGGATATTTATGAGCTGAAATATGAAATCAATTCAAAGATATGGTACTTATTTAAACAATAAAAGAAGGCCCTAGATTTACTCTAGGGCTTTATCTTGTATAATATTTAATTCTTTTACTGCAGCTTCAATAAATATATTAAGATCTTCTACAGTTAATTTTATTCCTCTGCTATTTAAATAATTAATAACATATTCTTTTTTCTTTTCACCTTGTCCAGGCTTAATATAAATTTGTTCAGCCGCTTGAACCGCTAAAGATACTAAGAAGTATATATTTTCTCTTTGCTCTTTAGTAGTTTTACTTTTTAGGTATGGCACTAACACATAAGTAACTATAGTACCTAATAATCCAATTAAACCTAATATAATTTTAACTAATCCTTCATTCATAATTATTCTTCTCCTTTCCATTCCTTTATTATTTCTTTTATAGTATCAAATGATTTTATTCCTGCTAGAGCTACAAGCTCTGTACCAGTAAACTTAAACCATCTTTCAATAAGTGTAGACGGTTCTGAACCAGTCTTATAATATAGAAATACTATAGTAGCAGTAAATAAAATGTTCATTACCACTATTATCATTACTATTTTTTTATTGAACTGTAGCTTTTTCTTAGATTTTTCTTCTAGATCCAATACATCTTTTATCTTATTTAATTCTTCCTCTGTAAATTTATTCATCTATCATCACTCCATTATTCCATGTAACATTAAGCCCCATGGATTCAAATATTGTTCTAATAGGTATATAACTGTCACCTATTTTTGCATAATTAACCCCATCTTTTAAATATCCTTCTACAGTAATATTTCTACCAAATATATTTATTTTCAGTTTGTTAGAAGGCAATTTTGTAGTAGAAGGTATTGATTTCTCTTCTATATACTCAATGTAAAGACATTTGCACCAATTAGTCCACCCGGCAGAACCGCTGTCTTTTAATGGAGACTGGATTACTCCTTGCTTAGTACCTCTACTCTCGATGACTTGTCCATTGCCAATGTATACTCCTATATGTCCATCCTTCCATACCAATATACCTGGTATTTCTGGGATAGTATTCAAGGGACCTTTTTCTTTTGCTGACTGATACATTCCATTAGCTGACTTGTCTTGATTAGGAGTATATTTCACATTCCCGCCATTCCACCATAGATAAGACTTGATAAGACCTACACAATCTACAACCCTTTTATTCATCCAATTTTGTCTTATAAAAGCTTCATATATTTTAACATTACTTGGGTACTGTTTTAGTTTCTGTTGTAACAAAGGCTCTGTTAATACAGTACCAAAGGTACCATATACATAGCCCCATTTTTGTTGTAATGCTATTTTGCAATGTTCTACCAATTTAATATTAGTCAAGGTTATCTCCTCCTATAATAGCTTACCTACTAAAAAACCTACTATTATTGTAATAGCTCCACCTATAATTAATTTCTTGTAATGATGTAAATCGGATGAAGGAATTTTTTTAATTTCATCTAAGTCATCCCTAATGGTTTTTACATCTTCCTTTGTTTCTCTCATTTGCTCTACAAGTCTAGTTATATTTGTAGATAATTCTAGTATGGTATTTTGTATATTTTTCAGATTATCTATTTCTTTAAATATTGTCTTGTTTTCTGCTTTTAATGTAGCTATTTCTCCCTCTTTGGTACAATTACATTGCTCCATTCACCCACCTCCAAGTTAATATTAAAAGGAACCTAGCTAAGCTAAGTTCCTTGACTCTATTAATTCAAATTTATAGTTTTTAATCTTCCATGTTTGCTCTGTTCTAAACCCTGTGGCATTCTCATACGATACTACTATTAGGCTATGCTCATCAATACATATATCTATTGATTCATCTGATTCATATATTGCTTTATCTTTAATGATAATTACCCTAGGACCTTCTAGTTCTATTAATTCATCTAAAGTTATATTAAAGTTGCTATCAATAGTTTTTCCTCTCTCTATGGTGACTTTTACATTCAGTGCGTGAGCGGGTCCTATGTTAGATATTTCAAATTTTGGTTTTAAACCATTGTAAGTTATATTGTTCAAATTCAAAAACGTTACTGGATTTGAAACCTTAATGCCGATTATAACTTGCTTATAAGCAATCCATGCAGCCATAACACCTACTAAAGTCGTAATTAGATTTACTATGTTCATATAACTCCCCCTTATAATTTTATAATTAAGGTTATTGCCTAAATTAAAGGAGGGTATTCATCTATATTCATATTTTTTTTAACTTATATCAAGAATGCCTATAAAAAGACCTTCTGTAGCCGCTCAAGAAATTTGGCAAAATTTCTCAGGATTTTTGGCAAAACATTCCTCATTTTTAGAAGTGATTCAAAGAGAGATATAGTTGTTTTAAAACTGTATCTCTCTTTTATACTGTTATTCAGATTCTACTAGGTATTCAGCAACTGCTATTTTATATTCTTCAGGAACTACTGACAGGACATTTCCTTCATAGTCCTCCAACTCCCACTTTTTAGCTTTTACCAATACTGCATATGCCTTTACTTTCCAAGGTTTTATCATTATTTTTCCCCTCCATCTATCTTATTTTCTATTTCTGTAAGTCTATCATCAAAATCAATTAATATTTCATATATTTCAGCTAACATTATATCTTTTTCATCTGCTCTCTCATCTCGAATCTCTCTTAGAGGTTTCTTATTTATTATCTCAATCATTATTCAAAAGCACCTCCAAATCCATGAATTACGCATTCCTCTATTGCAGTTCCTTTTTCTATAGTAAATCTTATGTCTATGCCCCATTTATCGGCTGTCTTAGTATCATTAGTGAATATATAGTGTTTACCGGTGATAACTTGGGAAGTTATGTCCTCCCATGTTGGTATTTCGTCATATCCATTGTTGCAAACTTCTACTTTTGCAGTAGCACCTATAGGTATAACCCAAGTAGGAGTAACTAATATCTTTGTAGCTGCAATATCTGTTTCAATTACATTTTTTAATGTGAATTGGATTTTATCATCATATCTAGTAAAGGTGTAGTTTCTTATTGCTGTTGCTCCATGTTCATCTATAGCTTCGATTTTAATTGAATGAGTACCTATTCCTAGCTTATACCAATCCTCACTGGAGATAGTAAATGTATTTGTTGCTCCGTCTCCAACCTGGTATTCTTCCTTCTTGATTCCATTTAGGTATGTTTTTACTGTTAAAGAATTACCCTCATTATCTGTTGCATTAAACTCTACACTAAATGGTTCTATTTTTTGTCCTATATCTTGGTCCTCATCTGAAATAACAGGAGCTGTATTTGTTCTTCTGAAGGTATATCTTCGGTAAGCTATACCACCGTTTTGGTCGTCAACTTTTATCTCTATAGTATTTTTACTATTAAGAGGTAGAGAAAATAGAGTTTTATTAGTTATCTTTATTTCAAGTGGTTGATTTCTAGGTGCTCCGTTGATGGTCTTTATTATACTTCCATTTAATTTTTCTGTTACGATTAAGCTATCTGCAGAATCTACATCATCAACTTCATATGATATCATAAATCCTAGATTCTTATCTCCTAGATTGCTATCTATTCCATCTATTGTAGGAGGTGAATTTGCTAACCCACCTTTCACATACCAGTAAGAACCTGACCGCCCGTTCGAAGGATATGCCCCATCCTCTGCCACTATCTCTTCAATAAAACTCCCTCGTGAATAAGTTGTAGAGGCTGTTCGTTCTTTGTCCCATGTATTGAGATATGCTGTGTCCCCGCTGACAGAAATTGTCGTTCTTCTAATTCCTACAGCATTTGAATTGTGTAAGGCATATATAGTACCTGGAGAATTTCTGCCTATACTAGTTGAACCTGAAACTGAAAACTTTCCTGTGCTCGTATTAAATGAATAAGATGATGCACCTGTTAAAATATAACCCGTATTAACCTTTCCGTCTGTAGTTATTTGAACCCATGGTGCTTCTTCATATCTTGTTGAGGATACTGCTAAGTATTTCTTATATATATACTTAGCCATCTATATCACCATCCTTTTCCCTACAGGGTCATAAACCCCATGAGCCAACTCCACACTATCTAAATTTGCAAAATTCACAATAAACATGTTATGGCCAATGTTATTCATTGCATTGCCTTCTAATACAGCAAGTCTTACAGAATGGTTTATTAATAGGTCTCTATTTTCACTTGCAAGTATAGATGTTTTATAAATTCCATCTTCCATATGCCCAAGTGTACGTGCATTGACAGGAGTTCCTTTGTCAAGAATTTCCCCTTCATCGGGAACGTGAAGTATGCTCCCATCATTAAGGATTACTTCTTTATATACTCCCGGTCTTTCTGTCGTATGGTCTACAAATCCAACTTTTTCATATATAAAACTACTCATTTCCTATACCTCCACTTCTGTTAGTTTAATTGAGAATACGAGAAGTAGTCCGTGCATATCTTTCTCTATCTTTTCAGCTTTATCGATCAAAATCTTTCCACTTTTAGAAATTACTTTTGATGAAGTAATTTCGCCTCTTAAAGTATCATCCAGCTTAAAAAATATTTTCACTATATTTACACTTATGTTAGTCCTATATAGCTCAATATGTTTAGTCTCATTGTCTATAATTACCTCACCATGACTTACAATCCCTAATATACTTTCTGCTATTTCCTGTATTCCTTCATTTGTAATCATAGCCTTTCCTCCCCACTTTTAAATGTTCCTGTAATCTTATACCTTTGAGAAGTTTCCATCTTGCCTGTATTTATATTAAATTCGGTACTAAAATCAATTCCTTTGTTTTGAATATAAGGTTTAGTTCCACAAAGGAATGTACCGCACATATTGTAAGGGATTTGATATTTTTCCATGTTAGTTTGTAAGTTCAGTTGACTATTTACCTCTATTATAAATTCATAGTTTATACGAACTCCCTCTGGCTTTGGAGCTATATATCCTCTAATCATCAATTCTTTTTCTAGAGAAGATGTCATTCCTACAACCATTAAATCCATTGACATATCTTGATTATCTATAATGGATAATCTATATTTAGGGAATAAAGTTTTCCAAAGTTTCAAAACTCCTGGAATGGTTCCATCCCACTGGTTCATTGAAATCTTGGCTAATTGTAAAGTTCTATAGATATCATCTTTTAGTATAGGGTTTGAACCATCTGCTGGTTCAAAATCCAAGATTCTTGAAATTCCTATTATTTCACCTATTATATCTTGTTGCTTTCCCTTAGCATCATATATATTAAAATCTTCATCCATTTTACATAAAACATTAGATATATAATCTATTAGATTAAGATTTTCCTTTAGCCAAGACACGAACTTATTCTTAGTTTTATGTTGTGAAGTAATTTTACTTAAATATTTTTCATTTCTCACATCAACTCCCCCTAAATAACATTGATGACTATGTTTTCAATATTTCCCTGTGTTACCTCATTGAAAGCTATCCTTATATCTTCAGAGCTTTTGTTATTTTCATCAGGTCCAATCTCAACAGATGCTATAGAAAAACTAGGGGCTCTTAAATCCTTCATAGCTGTTAATGCCACTCCCCATATAGCAGAAATTGAAAGATTATCCCCTATAGTTAGACTATTTAAATACTCATTGATATTTTGCTTTATTCTTTCTGATGTATCTGTTGTATAGCCCTTTAGCTTTTTTACTGTTACAGTTACATATACCTCTTTGTATGTCGGTCTGAAAAACCTTATAGGGGGTGAACCTACTTGACTATACTCTTCAGTTATATTAATTTCTATATCTCCATAGGTATAACATCCTGGAGTCTTTTTATTATAAATTGCTTCAGCAATCATATAATTATCTCCACCCTCCACTACTGCACATATGCTGTGTGGAGGTAATGTATTTATATCTATTTCATTAGTATCATTTTCATATACCTTATATCTAGTAACTCCTACTATACTGGCTATAGCACCAGCTGTACCATCTAATACAGTTTTTGAAGGCAGGGCTGTACTAACGGCTTGTCTTGCCTTAAGTTCTGAATCCTTTTCTCTTGCTTGGCCTAATGTCGCTTTAGTAGAATTATAAACACTAGACCACCCTTGCGTTGGAGTTACTATTGTATCTATATCACCAATATCTACAAAAGTAGGACCATACACCTGACAAATTGCCATCACTTCCATTTTACCTGTAAAAGGTATAGTAATTTCTGTTGGTAAATCCCAGTTGTATTTATTCCTTTTATCTTGTACGATACCATTTAAAATTTTAGTATTAGGATCTCCTATTATTTCAACAATACATGTACTTCTAGTAGCTGCTTTCCTGCTAATTCCATTAATCTTTACAACCCCATCAAGTCCTCCCCCAATTGCACTGGCGGGTCCTCTATTGTTATATACCAGTTGTGATGTTTGATAAGCATCATGAATTTTATCAGCTACTATCGATATAAATTGATAATCTTGGCTATCATTTCCTAAATAAATATCTTGGCCAAAGATTAATTTGGCCTGTTCTATAAGATGATCTCTAATATCTGGATAGGTAGGAATATGCAACCCTCCCTCATCTATATATGGAGTAAAATAAGTCATTACATCACCTCTTCAGATTTAATTTCAAACTCTCCATACCTAGTCTCAACTATCGCAGAAAAAGTATATTCTCTAGTTTTGAAATTAAAGTTTCTTTGAAAATCCTTTAAACCAATTACATCTTGGGTAGATAATATTCTTTCTTGAATAATTAAATCAACTCCATTAAGATTATCTTCGCCTCCAAAAGTACCTAATATTTGTTGAAATAGAGGCAATCCATCTTCTGTGTTTTCCCACCATTCCTCTAATAAAAGCTTAAGCCTTGTTTTTATCGCTTGTCCAACTGCTTCCCTACCAAAAAGAAATATGTTTTTTCGATAGCCTAATACATAATCTCCATCAGAATCTAATGATCTATATTTCATATTCAATCCCTCCGATTTGGTTCTTTATTCAGTCTTTGTTATAGATGACGGTTCTGGTGAAGGGCTATTTGGTGATCCGCTAATACCTGCTGGTGTTGGATGGGTATGGCCATCAAGCCATGATTTTAAGGTCATCCCTAATGGCACTCCCTCCATTGCTCCTGCTCCAAGCTTAATGTCACTGCTATCAATTGTAACTGATTCAGCATAGACATTAACTTCTTTATTGGCTCGAATATTTATGCATTTGTTATTAGTAATTTCTATGTGGCAATCATTTTCTTTGTTTCTTAATTGCACTGAGTCCATAGAATAGTTTGTTATAGCCTTAGGAACACTCCCTACTCCAATAATTGCAAATCCATCAGATAAGTCATGCCTTCGAGTCTCTAGTTGATTTTGTACTCCTCCTGATTGCCACCATGCATCAATACACATATCAGCGAAAACAACTAGGCATTCATCACCTTTAGCAACTGGAAAAGTTATAGAGAAACCTCCTGCCTTAGGAAAAATAACAGGAACATCAAGAAGCATAGGAATTTCCATCATAGCATGTTCACCAGATGCGTTTACCACTTTTTCTCTTATTGAGGGTTGTACTGTAGCCGTCTGTGTAATTGGATCAAACTCCTGAATTATTCCAGGTATTGCTACTCTAAGTTTTGAAGCTGCACTCTCCTGTGAACGCAGCTGTTGTTCTTGTGAACCTCCGATTCTTTCACCTATTCCTAGTACCATTCTAATCTCACCTTCCTCTATCTCATTGATGTGCCAGTCTGTGGTATAGATCCAGCTTGAGTAATTGCTTCAAATTCTGTGTACCAATCGTTTCCCCTGGTATCTCCAGAATGAATTAATTTTATTACTCTATATATCCCATCTGAATCCAATTGTTTCGCTGTTTCCCCAGCCTGAGCCTTTTGCATACGAATAATACTATTGTCTATGTGAATAAAGGTATTCAAGTTAATTCTAGGATTTAGAAGACATTTGCCTTTAATTCCATTCTCTGTTTGTTCAGGAGTACCTATTAATCCACTATCTGGTCCAAGACTAAGTATTTGCCCTGCTGGTAAATCCGTAGCTTTTACTATATTGACCACCCCATCGTTTACGTAGAAAGTAGCATCTTGAGAACGGCTTATTTGCCTTAAGTAATCCCTAGATAATCCAAAAACGACCTTCCCTCTTGCAAGTTTCACATTATCCAAGCTGCTTGATATTGCTCCTGTCTGAGTAGGATTTGAAGCCTTGCTAGTAAGTTCATTGGCTATGCTCCTCTGGGTCTGACCTTTTCTAAAGGAGGTACTTATTACCCCACCATTTAAAAACTTGTCGCCATCTTGTGATATGAGTTGGAGTGCATAAGTAACCCCTTCTTCTTTACTGCGAATAGGTTGTACTACATTTCCACGAAAAATCATGCCATATTGTTCTCCTTCGTAGCCGGCTTCAATAACAATATCATTACCACTAACTATTATTGAATTTTCAGTCTCCGCTGATAGATTATATATTGTGACATGTGATAAATTCGGCTCCTCGGCCATACTCTTTTCAACCATAAATGTACATCTAAGTTGAGACACATCTAATGCTTTGTTATTTCCTACTCCTACAAGAATCCTATACCTTCTTCCATATAAAATATCACCCAATCGTATCACCCCACACTAAAATATAATCAGTACCTAAGTTTTTATCATTTGGCTCGTCAGATAGATCTATTGTTGAGGTATTAACCATTACAGCAGAGCCAATGCGTAAATATGAGTATTGTTCGAGCAAATTAGCAGCTGGATATTGTCCTGTTAACAGGGGAACGGAATCTATGAGAATTTCATCAGTTAAAGCATCAGCAACAGTCATAACCCAATATTCAGCAATAGTATTGTATCTTATATTAAATTTCAGCTCGATATTTTTCCCGTCAACTGGGATAGTTGCTTTAAAACTTTGATTAGGTTCAGTTGTAAGTGGAATCTCATACATATCCTTAACCTCCTTTTAAAAGATTTGTAGTTTGCTTTAGGACTGATTGATTTGGCTTAGTCACTTGCTGTGTTCCTTTGTTGGTTGCAGCAGTTTTCTGAGGACTTTTACTTGATGATGCTTTGCTATTCATTTCAACTGTTTTTACTCCTACAACTATTATTTCACGTAATGTCACTGTTGCTCTTAAACCATTTAAGGTTTGCCAGTCATCTGGTACAGATATAACCTCTATAAGCATATTTTTATATAGCTTTAATCTAGTGAGTACATCCATAGGAATACGTTGCTCTTGTAGTTTCCAAAGAGTATCAATCGCCGATACACTCCTGGTATATTTTTGATTAAATTGACCTTGTATAAAGCTGATACAAGCATCAGACATTCCAACTTCAATAATTAATTCTGCTGGCTCTACATAAGCATGGTCTGTTATAGCTGCACCTGTTTCTACTGGATGTTGAGTGATTTTAGTTTTTCTTGTATGGTCCAACCTAAGGTAAGCATCAAAGAAAAATCCACCAATGTTAGTTTTGCAACCTATTAATTGCTTTATGCTCCCTTGACCAAATGGAGAGTTCTCGTAAACAGCCATTACACAATCACCCCTTGAGTATTTCTAAGCAACAATCCTGTAGAATTTATTGTACCTTTGTTTATCGCATTTGCGGTTGCCTCTGGATTACCTGAGCCATAGATTTTATTGTTAGTTTGAGGACTTATCGTTATATTGTTAATTGTCACATTCCCACCATTTGAAGTGTAACTGATGTTTTGCTGTTCATTAAGTCTACTTTGAACACTAAAAAGGACACTTGTCATTTGAGAAAGTGCCTGTTTTATTCCATCTATATTTGATACACCACCAGATTTTTGATCGGGGTTTATAAAATCTTTTATCTGTGACAATATCTCCCTTGCCCTATTTGGTTTAGTAAGCGGTATTACAGCCTCTGCTCCATCCTCAGCTATTTCTGCTTTATGCCTATTATAGAATACTCCACCGCTAGAATGACCTACAGGTTTAGGATTTGGTTCATCATTTGGATCTGGTTTATCTTTCCCGAATATACCTTTAACTTTATCACCTATTCCACCGAAAAAGCCTTTTATCTTATCTACCTTTTCTTTAAACCAATCTACTAAAGGAGAAAAAGCATTTTTAATAGCATCTACAGCACTTGAAAATGTTTTTCCAAACCATTCTCCTATACCACTGAAAATATTTTTAATTTTATCCCATAACTCTATAAAAAATTCTTTTACTTTATCCCAGTTTTTTATTAATGCTATTGCTATAGCTATTAATGCGACTATAGCTGCTATCACAAGACCTATGGGGCTAGTTAAAAAGGCTATAGCTGCACCAAATGCAGTAGTAACAGTTGCACCAATTCCAGCAACTACATTCCATGCCGTAGTAGCTGCCGTTTGTGTCCATGTTGCAGCTGTACTTATCCCTTTGATTACAGCATCTTTTGCATACAATCCGATTAAATATATTGTTTCTGCTTTATCTATAATCTTGGCTTTTGTTGAAGCTATAGTTGCGATAGTATCCGCTGCTTTAGCTTTAGTAGAAGCAGCTATTGCAGCTGTGGCCTTATAAATGTCTGCTATAATAATTCCTAACTTCCATGTTACAAATGCACTACCAACACCTTTAATAATTGACTCCACTGCACCAAATTTATTCATCCAAGTTATAATGTCAGTGACTTTTCCAACCACAAATGTTAATAAATCGATAGCCTTTGGTAGTCCTTTATCAATAAACCATTCAAGAGCTGATCTTCCAGCTTTAAAAGTAATCTCTTTAGCAACATTTGATACAGGCTTCAATAATTCTATAAATAAATCTTTTAGTCTACCTATTAGCTTTATTAAACTTTCAATTGAGCCGCTTTTCTCAAATTTCTCAAATAGGCTTATTAAATAAGATTTAAGTTCATTAATCTTTTCACCGGAATAGTTAAAAGCCTTAACCATGTTATCTTTAAACCTATCAATAGCTCCACTATTTTTAAGCACTTCGTAAATATCTATTAACCTTTGCCAAAAACCACCTAAAAGAGCGTCTCCACCATTTATATAAGTATAAAAATCATCAAGTAAAAGAAGTATGCCGGTTATAACCATTGCGAGTTTTCCTATAGGTCCTGAACGAATCAAAAGTCCTAATGCTGTGATTGCGGCTCCAACAATTTTAAGTTCCTTTGGAATCATGTCGAAGATCCTTTTTATTGCAGTAAAAACATTAACTGAGCCTCTAACTAGAGTGGTACCAAGTCTAACAACCCAAGACAATACCTTTGCTATTTTTTCTGTCCATTTAGGCATGTTCTTTATAACAATATCATTCAGTCCTTTGAACCCCTCTTGTATCTTTCCGATAGGCTCCTTTAAGTATTTTGTAAGGTAATATCCTATCCAGTTCAATGCATAGGTAGCATTCTGTTTTAACCTTGTAAACTCAAATTGAATTTCTCGTATTTGCTTCATGCCTTCAGACATATCAGGAGGTTGTACTTTTTCCGCATCTTTTTGAAGTTGCTTAAAATTTGCTTTAAGTTCAGCGTTAGAATTAACTTCTTCCAAAGTTCTTCCCATAGCTTTTAAAGTAGTATCTAGTCTAGTTGCTTCCTGCTTGGTTTTACCTATACTTTTAGCATACATCTCCATTGCAAGGTCTGATTTCGCCATATTACCTAGAAATTTTCCTATAGCTATATTTGCCATAGCTGTAGCAGAAACAACAGCAACTCCAGCAATTGCAAATTTACCTATAAAGGTGGTGGCAAATTTACCCATCTTGTTACTGCTATCATCTATAACTTTATTAAAATTTTCCGTAAAATTATCTTGCAGTCCCATGGCAACAAGGTATTCTTTTATAACATCAATACCAGCCATACTAACTATTCACCTGCCTTTCTTTCTGCGGCTTCAACTGCTCTACGTTGATTTTCTTGCTTAACTTCTAGTAACTCATTTATATCCAGCAAATCATCTAAAGTATAAGTCCCATCCCACAGCTCATGTTGTTTCCATAAACCTGCAAGGACGGGACTAAATAAAAATTCATCTACATTTACTGCTTTGGCTGGAATAAATTCGAGAGTGGTTTCAGGATTGAAGTCAAGCGGCTTACGTCGAAAAAACCTGATATTCCCCACATTATGGATTCAACTACAAGCCTCATTACTAGCACTGGATCAAATTCCAAATTCATTACTGCATATGAGCCATTTGCATTTTTTACTTTTGTAAATCCTGCTGGCAATTCTTCTTCACAAACATTCAAAGAGGAATCTATAATCTTATTCAGATCTTCATCGGATACAAGGTCTAAAGCCCTAGATATAGATTCAAAATTCAAGAAGTCCGATACATTGTTCATATCCACTTTCTTTCCTTTGTCACCAAACAAAACATCTGTAATGGAATTAAATGCAGGTAGTAGTTTAGCTGCTAATAATTTAGATAGCTTAATCGCTGTAGCTGCATCATATTTTGTTATCCTGAATCTTCTACCTTCTATTTCAATAATCTTATAAATTTCCATTATTTATATACCTCCCTAATTATCATCTATATTGGCAGCCATTAGGTTCCATGTAACCTGCTGTCCTTGTGCTTGATATGGCTTGTCTGCTCTTTTCTGAAAAGTAACCCCAGTACATACTGTTCCTTCTCCAAGTGTTAAATGTCTAAGTATTATTGAAGCTTTAGCCCATTCACTAGAAGAAGCAACTTCAAGATAATTATATAACCTATCTAACCATTTATTCAGTGGTGATGATTGCTGTACTGATATTGCGACTGTACCGTTCTTTGACTTAATCTTTGATATCATTACTGAGCCATCTGCACTTACATCATGAGAAGTTACATCATTGGCTCTGGTAATTGTTATACTACCAATACCCTCTCCATTCATGGAAATTTGTCCTACACTTGGATGAGTAAAACTACAATTTAGGTCTTGAAAGCTGTAAACAGTATCACTCATATTTTTATACCTCCTTATCTATCAACATCTATTTGGAAAACCACATGTTCAATTGCACCAGCTAATTTTATAGCTGCATAAAGCGGAGGAGATTTTCTAGCATCTCTATCAGCTTTAGATTGTGCCGCGATTGGCTCTGATTGAATAAGATATCCTCTCGTTAATGTATCTCCTGTAGTTAATTCAATCATACTTGGTCCACTCCATACTCCTGGTGCAATAAATCCTTTATTGACTGCGGATTCAAAATCAGGTGTAATTGCTCCAATTATACTTGTTACTCCTTCATCTGTCTGAGGAATCTTTGGTCTACTTACAAGTAAATCCATAATTGAAAGTTGTACTCCATTGGCCAATACATCAAGATTTATTACTTCGTCAAATGGAACTCCGTTGGCCATAACCCCCTGTTCAAATAAATCATAGGTAGCTCCACGGTTTATATAAATATTTCCGTTATTACTCTTTATATTTTGCAGCTGAGTTTCGTCTACATTATCAACCATAACTCCAATTTCTTTTTTATAGGCTAAAGTATAGGCACTATTTGCTAATCCAGTATTTGCACCTAGAGCATATCCCATAATAGCAGTCACGGCATCAGGAGTTTTTGAATACTGTCCTAAGGTTCTAAGTCTATTAAGTGCCTTTAAAGTCTTAAATATATTGCCTTCAGTATTTGTCATAACATCTGCATCAGATGTAGTATAAAATAATACAGAACTAGGGGTAGCAACTTCAATATATTCTGATACTGATATAATATCTTCCTTTACTGCTCCACATATAGTTACTGCATACCATTCTCTATTAGCTGCTCTACAAGCCTGTACTGCTTGAAGTACCGTTTCCTCTGCTCCCCATAAACCGATGGCTACTTTGTCCGGCCTAGGTTTTTGCTGGAAATATAAAGATGCAGCTTTGTATTCTGGACTATCATTTTCAAAACCATCTTCGGCCATGGCTTCTATTCCTGAATAAATTTTTACTCTTGTTTCAGCACTAATAACCCCACTTTTTCCAACTATCAACCCAAGGTTAAAGCCACTTCTTGCCGCTGATTTTGGTGATAAATTGATAATAACCTTTACAACATCATTAAGGCTTAATACCGCCATTTATTATTCTCCTTTCCGTTGAAAAATTTTTACTTACAAAGTTAATTGCAATGTCTTCTATATAATCAACTGCCTGTTCTCTCCTAACATATAGATTAAAATTCACCTCAAAATCAGAACGCTCCCACCACTGCCCACTGAATAATTCAGGAGCCCTAACAGGAGCGACTATATCAGGTACTAAGTATAAGTGATTTTGATTAAACATTTCTTTGTATTGTGGAAGAAATAAAGAATGTTGGAGTAGTTCCGCATGATCATAACTGTTAGGACCATAAAGAATATAAGCACAATTTACCACCCGTGTATATTCCATTATTCTAGTTAGCTGCCCTTCAATTTCCTCATGCCTTACATTACGTTGGCGATTTATTAAATCGTCTCTTTGTGTAATAGATAGAAAGCATATATCTTCATCAATCTTCCATGCAGGAGCTCCAGATGTTGGCCATATTGTACGTACTCTTGATATTTCTTTCTCATCTTTGCTATCTGGATTAAGTCCTAACATAAGCATTGTAATACTCCAAAATATTTCTTCTATCTCATTGAGTTTAAGAACTACATCTGCCATCAACTCCCCTCCATTCTTACACCAAATGCTTTTACATATCCATAGTCAACGAAAGGCATAACTTGAACTACCTTATATCTCTTATTATGCCACTCTATTTCATCAGATGTTCCAGAGTCCACTTCTTCATTTCCTGTACGTGTTAAGTATATGTCCTTTCTGCTATAGAAACACATTACCCCCTTAACTCTATCGCCTTCAGGAAGTTGTTCAATGTCTTCGGTACTTGCAGGTTGAATTATACCAAAATGCTTTATCTCTTTTTCCTCCTGGATGTACTTTCCCTTTTTCCAGTTTCCTGATTTCCTATAGGCTATAAAAGGTTGTGCAAAGTCTGGATCTTCTATTAAAAAAGATATATCTACCAAAGACATCTATCTCCCTCTCTTTCTAACAACATAAGTTATAGATTTTCTTAGTTCTCCTGAATCTATTAGAGGTCTTGTACTCCCTTTGAGTTTAATAGTTTTAGGAGAGTTTGGCGCCCAATTATTTTTAGGATTAGTAAACCATGCACGGACGATGTTCTGTCCTTGCATGCCTACCCTTTCAAGAGATTCAATTGCTCCTTCCTTATTTCCATCAAGAGCTTTTTGAGCTGATTTTTTAATTAATTCGGCTACTTGTTCCTTATTATCCTCTATAGCAGGTTCAATAATGGGACGTGCAGGAATACCACGAAGCGGAGAACCTTTAGTATGAATGAATGCTAATTCTGCATTAGATATAGCTCCCTCTCTTGAATCTTTCTCCTGTGGAACTCCTACTAATACGTCAAGTTCACGTATGGATTTAATAGCATCTTGTATCGATTTTAAATTATGATCTAACTCTTTTATTTCGGTCAAAATCTTCAATCTAACCACCTACCATATATAAATACCACCCATACCTATAAGCTTGGCCATAGATGCTAATTGCACCCCAAATGTTGTAAGTTTCCATGCAGCCCAGCCATCTAGGTCTGATAATGCTGTAGAAAAGTCGTAAGTGATAGATAAATCTCCAACTGACTTAGATGTTACTAGTCCTTTTGTTTGAGCTGCTTGCATGACTGCATGAGCTCCACTCTTTGGATCCGCAAAGCTTTGTACCCATAAAGTACAAAAATGAGCAACAAACAATGACATTCCTAGTTTCCAGCCATCCTGCCACCTAGATTGTTTAATACAACTATCAGCAAACTTTACATACATATCTAAAACTTCTGAAGGTACTATCTCTTTTTCATCACTATCTTTTCCAAATTGAGGGTATATCTTCAAGAAATCCTCAGTATTAAAGGGCGGATTGTTGCCCGCCCTTATGTTTGATGCTTGACCTACTATACCATTAATAGTCATGCCATCACCCTATTCCTCTTTATCTTCTACAGCTTCCTTACCAGATTCTTTTCCAGCTTCAGCATTAGCAACTACTTCTCTAAGTTTTTGTATTCCATAGTTACCATATCCTTTTAGCCCAAGTTCTTTGGCTTTTGCCTTAAGTTGCTCTAGTTCAGATGGTTCTGTATTCTTTTCAACATTCTTGGATTCTACAATAACAATACTTCCATCTTTTAAAGCTAAATTAAAGAACGCAGTATTTCTAACCCATTCTGGAACAGTAGAAAAAGTAAGAGGTGGAACACTTACTGATTCCACCGTCTTACCTGCTTCTTTTTTCTCGAATTTATAAGCTTTATATGAGTATACTTTAAAATTATCAGCCATTTATATATTCTCCCTTCTCCTATATTCCATCTACATACATTGCTGGAGACAAGTATAGATATTTTACTTCTCCGAATTGTCCAGCGTATGCAGTAAGATATGCCAAATTCTCAACACTTGGTTGTGTCATTACTCTACTAAGAGGAACAGTTATATCAAATTGCACTCTGTCCTCATCATTAGCATAAGCAACCATTCTATCAGTTTTTGCTGTACCAGCTCCTATACACCATCTAGATGGAGCAATAAATAAATCTATTCCTTGATTCTTACCTATATTGTTTTCAAGCAAGAATTGAAGAATAGATATGTTTCCAGCCTCAGATATCTTTTGGCTTACTAGATATGCATAATGTTCAGGTGGTAATAAAATATGATTTGCCATACCAGTGAGGTCGTAACCAGAAGCCGCCCATGTATCATTCATAGCTTTATTTATGTCCATGAGAATTTCATCAGGAGTTTTATCACTCCATTTTGTTTTTCCAGCTTCATTCTCTCCTGCTGAAACTGCTGTAACTTGAGGATTGTTAACAAGTCCATAAGTCCCGAAGTCTGGGAATCCTGTATATACGTTCATATCTACAGTCTTATCATGATTTAGTCTAATACCTTTATCTAAGATATCATCAAGTTGTCTTCCAATTCCTTGTAATTTCTGCTGATCCACGAAAGGTACTTTCAGAATATGTCCCCAGCTGAATACCTTGTACACATCTTTACCAATGTCAGCTTGCATTATAGGTATATCATTGGTTTGACCATTGATAATACCGTTTGTGTCTCCACCTGTTGTTGCGTAACTAACATTGTACGCGCTAGTGGATTCTACCCATCCTCCACCAGTTTTCGCTACAATATCTCTAGCCCAAGTGATACTAGTTAATGGTTCTCTTAATTTTGGATCTCTTTTTTCAAGTTCTCCAATTAGAAAAGCCATACCACCAGATATCATCGCATCTTGTGTCCTCATAGAACGAGGAACTGCTCCACCACCTTGAATATTTATAGCAGAGGTTGGCATTCCTCCACCTAATCCTAATGAACCTAAGTTAATCATCTACTTTCCCTCCTTATGCATTTCTGCTTAATATAGTAATTTCAGCTACCTTGTTGGCATCTATTTGTCCTGTTGTGAACACTACATTGCTTAATTCAATTGTATTAACTCCATCAGCTGCAGCTTCAAATCCTCCAATAACACCATTTGGAAAAGCTGAGTTTTCAGCAACTCTAATATAGACTTTTCCTCTAGCTTTAGGAGTACCTACATTTACCTCAACTGTTACAGAACCTCTTGTAATAACATCGGCTGGTTCATTTTCTAAATACATTCCAGTAGAGTTGTAATAATCAGCAGTTTGTTTTACCTCTCTTACTGCTACTCCTACAAAATTCGTTGCTGCATGTCCTTCTCCAAATGCAGAAAATGAGTTATCGTCATTCATTACTACAGGAGAACCAAATGCAATCCCCTCTCCTTTAACCCTTCTGTTAATAATGATTGCATCATTACTTCTTGAAACACTTCCTGGATAACCATAATTTAATTTTTCTTGAATTACTTTACCTGGCATTGTTTATGACCTCCTTATTATTTTTCTTTGTAGTGAGGATTGTATTTCTTAGCAATATCCTTACCAAGTTGACTTTCATCTTCTACCTTTGCATCTTTCAACTTAGTAGAAGCTGCCCTTTTCTTCGTTTGAAGAATTGTTCCATATCCTCCGGGCTGAGTGCTTTTAACTCCCATTTGCTGTCTAATTGATTTTGCAAAGGCATCTGAAACTCTTTTTCGCTCCTTTGCATCTTTGATTTGAGCGATAATTGGTTTCATGCTCTTGATATGATTTAATAAAGCTGCCTTATCTGCACCCGGTATAGGATTTTGTGGAAGAGCTGCAGGGCTAACAATAGATCCATCTTCATCAATCGTCTCTTCGTCTTCTACTTCTTCATCAGACATACTTAGATCTTCGTCAATTTCCTCAGCTGATACAGTGACTTCCTCTTCATCGGTAAGCTCATTGTCACTTAAAAGTTCCTTTTCTAGTTTTGCAAGAGGGTCTTCTTCATCTACTGTTTTTCCTGCTTTAAGTTCAGCAATATCATTTTTCATTTGTTCTAATGTCTGAACAACTGTCTTATAGAAATCTTCCTCTTTTGTTTCTGAATGAATATCTTGGTTAGTCTTAACTTCGTTGTCTTTTGGTTTAATTTCCTCATCCTCCTTTGAGCCATTCATAGCTTCTATTGCATCTGCTATTTCCTCTACCTCTGCATCCATAGCGAAGGCCTTTAACATTTTAGCAAAAATACTAGTTTTCTCATTTTTTTTAGCCATAGTCTTTTTACTCCTTCCATTTTTAATTTGTGGTTTATTATCTTTTATTGCTACATCTGCTCCAGCCCTGCCAGCTGTAACAACTGCAACGTGATTCCCTCTTATACTAGTTTGATAAAAATTCCCATCTTCTCCAAGGATATATACACAATCATATCCGCAACTGATTTCTCTTTTTCCTCTTTCAATTTCTGATATTAGGGTGGGATCACATATCATTAAGTCCCCTATCATTTTGTCACTATCTTCACCAGTCCCCCTGCGAACATTTTGAGCATGCCCTTTGGCATAACTCGTATAATTATCAATTCTTACCTCATCACTAGGGTGTTCATTTGTGACTGGTTTCCCCTCAAAACTAGCAAGTGCATTTGGGTCAAATACATCTTCTTCCCTTCTGTAAACTTGTACTATCTGGTCAAAATATTCTCCTTCTAGATTTAACTCCTGCCCTAAATATTCTTGCATACCTGTGCGGGATAAAGGAACATTTTGACAAACTAAATAGCCTTCTGGGGTCTTAGTTATATTGTTACTTAATCTCGACCCGTAGAAGGCTTTACCTGCGTATTTAACATCTTTATTATTTTTTCCTGCCTTACTTATGGCTATTGCTAAAGCTTGACTATACGGCATACCACCTACCTCTAGTTTTTTTATATTTTGAGATATAATCTCCTGACTATTGCCCTCCTTTAGCGACATTCTTTTTTTCACCCCCTCTCAAATAAAATAAAAAAGGTCTTATTTCCAAAACTAAACTACATTATTAAAAATGATTAAAAATGCGCTCATAATTACTTGCTATTAAATCAATATAACATTTGAAACTCCTTTTACTATCATCATCTTCTGGTATTGGCCTTGTTACTAATTCATTTAGTAATCCTTCTGTTGTTATAGAACTTAAATCTAAATTGTTATCCTTATCAATTCTTTCGTCATTAGCAAATTTATTATATAAATCAATTACTCCCTCTGGTGACTCAGCTTCATATTTGCGTTCTATTTCTCTAACTTTTTCAGTATATTTATACATGAAAATCCCTCCTATGCTATTTCTTCAAATTGCTTTCTAGTCATCGTTTGTATGCTGCCATTATAATAAACCTTATGCGGCCATTTAATAAAATCTAAACTAACTACAGGTTCAGGGTAACATCTACAGTTGTATATATTTCCAGCATGATAATTACCTACTGATATTTGACCTACAAGCCTTTCAGGAGACGGTGGTTTTTTCCAGTTTACAAGTACATCCTCCATATGGTCATGACTTTTACGTACTCTTGCATCTTGGGAAGTTCTCCATATATACCAATTCAAGCCTAAGCTTTCTGCTCTGGCCATTGTTAAGGCTGTAGAAGTTTTACTTGTTTCTGTTCTAGCAATTACCTCGATTCTTGCCTTGCTTTTATCAGGAATTAGTGATATTAATTCTTTAGCAATATCTGAAGCTCTTTTCCCTCTTAAGCTTTCCTCTTGGATATATGTTGTACAGAAGTCAGCTATATCAGATGGCAATGTTGATATTAGTCTTGCATTATTACTTATTTGCTCTACTACCGCTAATCTTATTTTAGGATTTTTTATTTCTTCCATAATTGCATGGTAAATATCTCTACTCAAAGAACTATTTCTTGCTGCTTGTCTCCAAACTTTAGCTGAGTCATTAAAAACATTAGTAACCATTTTCATGGCCAAGCTTTCACAGTATTCTTGATAAGGTTTTTGATTTGATATTTGCTTTAATAGCCTCACCATTTTATATGGATCTTCGGTTTCTCCTATAGCTACATTAATTTGATTAGTAATATTTTTTAATGCCCTATTATATCCACGCTCTATTCTTCTTTTAGGCTCCCATATATTATTCTGTGCCATTTCTTATATCCTCTTGGTCCTCTTTTAAGATAGAGGAGAAATTCATTCCCATTAAATTCGGCATATCTTCTCCTGGAATCTCTAAATCATTACTTGCATTCATAATGTCTTCATCAGTGATATTACTACCTATTCCTGTAAGGTCTGATGTTTGTCTAATTTCTTTTAATGCTGTCTTTTGTGAGAATAAAGCAGCATTATAATAATTAACAATGGTATCGGAAATATTCTTACCAAGGTTCTTCCTTTCTTCCTCTGTAGGTCTACGTACAGGATTAAATGTATAATCTAAGTCATCTGGAATAGCTCCAAATTCAGACATACACATAACGGGAAGTAACTTATCAATAACAGGCCTTAAATGTGCTTCTTGCTTTTCTTCTATACTGTCATAGTAATTTTGTAAATCACTTTCCCCTGTAGCATTAAGTCCTGCCGGAGATCGACCAAAAAGTTTTGTTACAGGTATTTCAGCCGCACCAGCAACATCCATCATGAAGCTGTCATATATTTCACTCAACCCGGAGAAAGAATACTGATGTGTAGCGAAATCATCTTCCTTATCCATTAGATACATCCCCATATTGTTCATTAACCAGTTTTGAGCTTGAATTGTGTTGTATAGCTGCTCCTGAACCTTATCATTACCAACTCCCAACATTTGTCCCATATCCTGCATTTTTAAAACTCTAAGATTAGCTAAAAAAACAAGCTGTGCAATATTCCAGCTTGTATTATCTCTTTTCTTTAATTCTTCGAATACATGCTCAAGTTCAGATGCACCCCAATATTGCTCTGTTAATTCTTCGATATAGGGGAGTGATTTACCAATAAATCTAACAACTCTTGTATGATCTATTTTTAAAGTACCATAAACACTTGTTGTAATGTTATAGTAATCAGGAAGTCCAAAATCTGGATCATTAATATCTTCCACTAGAGTAGAACCAGGAGAAATGCCTGTCCATCTATCAAGTATAATTAATCCTTTGAAGCTTCCCGGCATAACCATATCTAAATCTAGTGGCTGATCTAATATATCCTCATGCCCATCTATCATAATTATGCCACCTGCTCCACCGTAGAGCCTTCCCCACTTTAACCCTTCTAAAACTTTTGCTCTTATTTTAGTAGTTCTCTCCATTCTTATTAATTTACTCAAAGCATCAGGAGCAATCTTTGATGTCATCTTATACCAGTTCTTACACATATCCTCAGGTACAGTGTCAATTAACCTTTGTACAACCCAATGTTCTCTATATAAAGTATTTAATAGTTGAAAATCCTTGGTGAGCCTTGACATTGTATAAGTTGTAGAATCTAATAAATTAGGTGTACCCGCTCCTAGTCTTGCAAGAAAATTACTAAAAGCATCAAGTGTCAATCCCAGAGGTATATTATTTTGAGATTGATAATTTGTTTGATTATTTTTTGTATTATCTTTTACCGCCTGGGGCTTGTAGCCTTGACGGTTCTTTCTATTTTTCTTACTCATGCCGCAAACCTCCAGTTTGGTATCATAGTTTTTATATAGTATCGCAATGCATCCATAGCATGGTCATTTTGCTTAATAGGTTTCGTTTCCCCTCTTTTAGATGCCTTCTCATCCCACACATATGAAGCAAATTCTTTTCTTGTATTTATACATCTTTTATGAACTCGAATCAATCTTCTCTTAAGCATTGAAGCCACCATTCTAATTCCATCATTCACAGAGTTATCCGCATCTTTTACCATATATCCTCTGTTTCTTAAAGTAACTTTAAAAGAAAGGGCACTAGGGTCTAAAATGATAAATGTAGGGAAATCTTTTCCAACGAATTTGTTGAGGTCATCTGCGTATTCAACATCTTCTTTCTGTCCATCTTTATTACCATCATGATAATACTCATTCATTATCCATACTGTCGTTCCATCATCATAAATATCAAGGAATACAGTTGGATTGCCAGTACCATAGTCAATGGCTATATGTCTTGTGGAATTTGAAAATAGTCCTGGTGGAATATCTTTATCATCAAATAAATTAACTTTATCATCCCACATCTCATAAATTATACCTTGAGCCATAACCCATAGTCCAAGTACCATACGGGCATACCACATTCCAGTATATGCAGACCTTATGAACTCCTTATATTCATCATCTAGATTTGGATTATCATCAAGATTAAAATGCCATACCTTCACCATTCCCGATTCAAGCTTCTTTTCATCAGTTATATATTCTGTATATAGATAGTGAAATGGACTATCAGGATTAGTTGTACCATATAATTTAGCTCCTTTAACTGATAAACGGTTAAGAAGCTGCTTAAAGAATTTTTCAGGCATTAGAGAAAGCTCATCGCAATAAGCACCAGCCAAAGTTTTACCTCTAAGGTATTTTTCTGATCCTTCGTCTTTTGCTCCAACAATTTTAATTTTCCTTTGCCTTTGTACCTCTTTGTACTCTTTTCCTTTTTTAACAGTTTCTTTCCAGTATATAGTTAAGTCTCCACTGTTACGGTTGTATTTATAATTATCAGAGCCTAGAGTATCAAATAAGTCATTAAGTACGTTGTCATAAACTGTGTCTTTACTTACTCCAGTCATAATAAGAAGTCCTTTAGGACCCCTCCTTATATACTCAATCCACTTTGGAATCATTGTTACTGTTTTAGAGGAACGAACAGAACCTTCAAGAATATTAATACGTGCATCTTCTTCTATAGGAGTTAAAATAAAGTCAAGAGATTTATCTCCCCATTGTCCCCAATCAATCATTAAGGGTCACCCCTTTGACTTCTTAGTTCTCTAGCTGCATCTATACTTCCCATTAGAGCATCAATATTTCCATCCCCGCCAGTATCTTTATTCATTCTCTCTTTTTCAAGGGTTAGTCTTTCCGCACTCTCTTCCATCTTAGCAAGTAGATTTATACATACTATTTTTCTTGCTTGTATCCTTGTAAGTGCTTCCTCTAGTTTATATAGAAGTTCAAAATCAGAAATCGTATGGGTGGTAGTTTCTTCTTCGATATACTTATATTTTTTATTCTCTGCCACTTCTACATCTGTATCAATTACATTTTTATCATGAACATAAGGAACGTTCTTGCTTTCCAGCTTTCTCTTGACAACATCTTTAATATTCAAACCTTTTGTAGATGATTTGATCTCTTGAATCTTCTGCATCATTCTAAATTCTCTTACTGTAAGTAATTGAAGTTCATGTTTAAGTAAATTATATTTATCAATATCAATAGCTTCTATTAGAGCATTTTCTTCTTCACTTAAACTACTAAAA
Organism: uncultured Tissierella sp.; assembly: GCF_902479755.1. Classification (NCBI taxonomy): domain Bacteria; kingdom Bacillati; phylum Bacillota; class Tissierellia; order Tissierellales; family Tissierellaceae; genus Tissierella; species uncultured Tissierella sp. Next base: position 176,134 of record NZ_CABSQO010000001.1, read on the forward strand.
AATATATTTTCAAATTCTCCAGTAACAAGCCTATTTTTATTACCAGTAGGAGCTCCCCCACCCTTATTCCCTACTGCATTTTTATTTCCCTTAGGAGCTCCCCTTGATTTTTTAGGTTGCAACTTATCATTTTTAGGTTGCAACTTCTTTTTATCATTAGTTGCATCTTTTTTCTTTTTCCAATGTCTAGATGCCCAACTTTTTACTGCACTCTCTGTTACATCATATTTCTCTGCTATGTCCTTATATTTCATACCTTTGAGGTAATCTTCATAAGCTAAATCTTTCTTATCCACATTATCCACTACATATCACCACCACCCAATTAAGTTAGAATTAAGTTTGAACCAAATATCATATTAGATTTTGGTTATGAACTCTGCTTTACTATACGAACTATCGTTCCCTACCATCATAGTAAGGAAGTCTTCCTTTGAGAAATCTGATAGCCTAAATATCTCTTCTGGTTTCATTCCCAATTGCTTTCCTACCTCATGAATTGTGTTACCTGAATCAAGTAATCTTTTAACTATAGCCTTCATAGGTTCTAATAAATGAGTACCTCTTGCCCTATTGTGAGTTACAGTTCCATAGATATTACCACTTTCATCTTCATGTTCTACAATAACTATAGGTACCTTGCCATCTAGTAAAGATAGTAATGGTTCTTCTCCGGAAACAGTCCATCTATGAAAACCATCTATAATAGTCATATTAGGTCTCACTACTAGAGGTAATGTCCATCCATTAGTAAGTATTGATTGAGTTAATAGTTTCAAATTCTCTTTTGATACCTTATTAGGGTTATAATCATTAGGTATTAATAGATTTCTATCTACCCATTGAAGTGTTTTTAATGGTGCAAATAACTTATTGCTCATTTAGGTTCTCCCCCTTCTCTATCTTCTTTGCTTCTTCAATATAGCTACCATAAATTATTTGATACAATGCTCTCAAAGTTCTAGACTTGGGATCTCCTGAAATAAGTCCTTCATAGATTTGTCTGCATCCTTCCTGATCTACTAGAGTATGAACTTGTAGAAAGAAATTTTTGTATTTATTTGCCACATTCATCTTGTGCTTAGTGGCGAAATAGAAATCCATATTACTAAACATCTTTATAAGCTCTGCCTCATAATCTTTTTTAGCTTCTCCCTTCTCTATTTCCCTTCTGTTTCTACTTCTTCTACCAAACATTTCACTATCCCAGTATAAAGCTGCTAGGTATGCATTAGGCTCACGACGAATTATCCTTTCCATCAAATCAGGATAGTACTCATTCATCTTCACAAGACTTCTTGCTGTATCTATGGAAAAAAATTGTGATACCCTAAGCTGGCTTTTACTACTTCCAGATTGCCATAAATAGAGGTAAATATCTGGAATATCTACCTTTTGATTTTTTAAATATAGCCACACATCTTTATTGGTCCAATCATAGATAGGATATATCTGTCTCCTGCCAGTTATATTCTTACCTGTTTTTGTTGAAGAGGCTATATACATAAGTCTTTGAACTGATTCTGCTACTCTAACACCAGTCAAGGTTATTCCATCAGAACAAGTCCTTGGTAGAAAATCTTGATATGCATCTTTTCTTGGTCTTAATAGTGGATGGCTCCTAATAGCAAAGGATGGTGGTCTTCTAACCCACACATCCTCTTTTTCACTATCCCAGCATATAAAACTTTCATCATTTGATAGTTCGTTAAAGCAATTGAAGTGTTTAACCTCAAGACAGAACCATTCAAATTTTGCTCCAAGCAGCATAAACTTTTTTCTCCAATTTAGCACGGTCTTTTCTATACATGGAAATATTGCTTCTTCATCAATAAACTGTACCGTCAATTGACCAGGATTGATTTTTCCACGCTGTATTAAATTAAATACTAGTTGAGCCAAACAAATACTATCTTTACCTCCTGAGAAAGACATATAAACAGGCAGTCCATTCCTGAATACATTAGTAATTCGGATTTCGGCTGCCTTAACTACATCAATACTTGCTTCACATCTTTTTATAGCCATACCTTTTCACCACACTTAGGACAAATAATGAACTTTCTTATTTCAGTTATCTCCTCATTATCCTCTTCTGGATCTTCCTTAGGTTCATTAATTGTGGTTTCATTGTTTATGGCTTCATTTCTTATAATAGCATTTTCAATCTGAATTTCTTTTCTTTCCTTATTAGCTTTAATAGTTTCTATTTCTTCTTGATCTAATGTACCATATTGAGATAATTTTTCTGTTACTTCTTCAGCTTCAGCCACCATAGCTTTTAATATCTCTTCATCAAATCCTGGTATATCTAAATCATTACTTAATTCCTCTAAAAACTCATTGAGTGTATCAAGATTATCTATACCTAAATTGAAAATCTTGTTGTCTGCTATCATAAGTTTCTTCTTTTGGCTTTCAGTTAATCCTTCCATTTTATATACATCAGCCTGTGTTTCGCCTGCTTCTTTTAAAGCTGTTATCAATCCATTACCAGCTAAGATTGTATTGTTTTCATCTATGACTACTGGTCTAATTTGACCAAACATATTAATACTTCTAACAAACTCCTTTATTTGATTTTGGGTATGAATCCTTATATTTTTTTCAGGAGTTTTTAGATCTGATATATTCATTCTAATTATATTCATTATTTTAGTCCCTCCTTAAACAACTTAGCGCTTTCGATTTTTCCCGCTGCTTTATCTACTATGCTTTGGTCTATAGTGTAGATTTCTTCCCATCCTTTATTTACATCGCCAGTATATTGTCTTGCTGGCCATGGATGAGTACCACACTTATAACCGTTATACCAAGTATAAATAGGTGGAACTTTTAACTTATAATAATGAATATAGGCTAATATAAACTCATGCTTCCAATGAGATAATGGGCTATATCTAGTAACCCCTTTTCTATCAGTGTAAATATTAGTTCCCTTTCCTACATAATTTCCATCTGCTTTCCTTCTTCCAAGGATTAAGATATCAATATCATGTTTCTTATAATATTGATACTGGGCATTATGCTGAACTATAGAAAACCATCTAGATACTTTGCTGCTATCTTGAGGGAATAACATATTTTGATGTTTAACTAACCATTCTAAATCTTGGCCAGTATTAATTATTTCTAGCCCATTTGGTTTGTTTTTATCTATCCAATCTAAAAAAGCAGGATATTCAAGGTTGCATATTCCTAATATACAATCTTTTATTCCTGCTCTCTCACATATATGGCCAAGAACCAAACTGTCCTTTCCTCCACTCCAAGCATAAGCAGTTTTTTTATTCCTGGTCACATTTTTAATTTCATCTACAGTTAAAGCTACCAAGAGTTCTAACTCTTCTCTTGTTACATATTCCTCTATGTTTTCCATAGCTTTAATCCATTCCTCATTATTTATAGATTGTTTTTTACCTAATATGGTTTTCATATATTCATTACCTCCCTTCTACTAATTAGGAAGGCAAGAACGCCTGATGTTAATACTGTTATTAAGCTACCCATGGTTTTGTATGATGACATATTGAAAATGTTGCCATAGGCGAAAATAGGAAGTCCTAACAGTAATGCAGCTTTAACCCCTATGGTAATTCCTCTAGCTGACAATTTTATACCTTTTAATGTCATTACAGTAGGTAGTAATGTTGAAGCTCTAAATGTTCCATAGAATAAGAATAAATGAGTTACTGTTATTCCTGGTATATTAGCTATAGCTATTCCTAGTATCAAAAGCATTACCATTGAAAACTTTGAAGTTCTAACACTGCTATTTTTTATGAAATCAGTAGTTAGGGATGCCATAGCACATAAATTACTATCTATAGTTGATAGTAGGCCTGATAGGACTATAAATAAGAATAATGCTCCTGTCCAATGAGGAAGTAGATTCATTATGATTTCAAAATTAACCATACTTGAATCTATTGCAACATATCCTGATCCAGCAGCTATATAGCCTATTAATCCCATCGATAAAGGCATAATAGCAAACATTAAAGCTCCAATAAAAAAAGCTTTCCCTATCTTATTTTCTTTGATAGTAAAAGCTCTTTGCCAAAAACATTGGTCCCCAAATGGGCCTGATATTAAACCTATTGCAGTAGGTAATCCAAAAGCAAAGAATAAATCTAAACCTTTCCCGCTGAAGAAAGATGTATATTCTCCACTAATGCCAGTTAAACCCTTTGATATATTCTCTATTCCTCCTGTAATCTTGAATAACCATGGTGCAAATATTAATGATCCAACAATTATTATAATCATTTTAACATTATCCGTCATTACTGCTGCCTTAATTCCAGAGAATTGAGAATAAGCATATGCTATTAATGTTAATAAAATAGTCACTAAAGGAAATGATAATCCTGTTATTCGACTAAGTATTTTCCCTCCTGCTAATAAGTTTACAGCAGTAGAAAAAACGGCTAATGTACCTAACTGAAATAAATATGTGTTTCTAACACTATTTGATTTGTACTTACTTCCCATATACCCCGATAGCGTTATACCCTTTGGCATCTGCTCTCTTATCAGTTTAGCAAATGGTATAAATATTATTAAGCAAAGTACATTAGGTACCGTAAACCAAAATAGTCCAGGAATACCATTTAGATATGCTCTCTCAGCTGAAACAAATATTGCTGGAGCCCATATCCATGTTGCTGCTATACTCATTCCTGAACTAAGAGCTCCCATTTTTCTATCTGATACATGGAAGCTCTCATTGTCCAGTTCTTTTTTTGTTAATACTAGTGTCATTCCCATCATTACTATAAAGTAAATGACTAGTACAATTAATCCATACATTTTTTACTCCTCCTTTATTATCTTAAGTATTAGAAGGAGCAAAAAAACCGCCACTATAAAATGACGGTTTAAGGCGTTTTTTAGTATAGAATTTTACATCTACAGGATAACATATGTCAATTGCCCAGTCAATGCCCACTTTTTGCCCTGACCCTTATTATGTATTTCTCATTCCGTCTATTCCAAATATAAGAGCCGACAATTTTTCGCAAGCAGCATCAATATCTTTATATACGGTTCTTTCGTCTATACATTCTATTTTGGCAACTTCTTTAATTGTTAAGGGCATATCTGTTATATAAAGTGATTCTATTATTCTATATCTTCTCTGGTCCTCTGGCCTCGATGAACGCATACAATAAGTTTCATAAAGGATAAGCATTTCCTTAATATGAGTTAAAATAATTGTAGTCCTTACCACACTATTTTTTATGCTTTCAACATATAACTCACTCCCTGAATATTCATAAACTCTATCTAGTATATCTATAGCATTTTCATCAAGATCAGATACATTAACCACTGCATTCTTAGTATGTTCCTCAAACATCCGATAATTTCTAAGCAGGAGCTTCGTATTTCTTAATCTTCTATCGTATCTTGATTTCTGAGCCTTTTTCTTTTCTTTTTCCATAGTATCCATGGCTGCCTTGGCCCCTGCTTCTGCTGCTAGTCTAATAATTTCGTTTTGCACTAACTGATTAAGTCCATTTGCAAACATTACTTTCGCCCCCTTTTAAATTTATAACAGTTGATTAAACTAATAAACTCATTTATAATGAAATTAAGGTTGTGGGAGCGAAAGCTCCTTTTTTAATGCCTGAAATTATTTTTCTTGCAAATCAATTAAATTATCCTCCAGTAATGACGCGAAATACTTGTTATGTTCATTAAATACTATCTGCAAAATATTGTTTACAACTTTCGCAATCTTTTTCTGTGCAATCACAATCTAATAATAGTTCTGGATTTTCATATATGTTGCCCCTAACCTCCATAATATCTAAATCATGCATACCTTTATAATTAAACACTACTGGATTAGTTTTTCTATCGCCTATTTGGAAATAAAAACATTGAATATCAATAGTTGTACCATATTCAGTTCTTAATCTTCTGTTCCCAAATTTACATATTGCCTTAATTCTTTCCCCATCTTCATTTACTAACTCTAATATATCCCCCTCATAAATTTCTGTACCATGCTTATCATGTAGGCCTGTATATTCTCCTACAGTCTTTTTACTTACACCTCGTCCGTTGATATAGCACCAAGAACCTTCGTTTGTGTTATGATTAATCCCTGTAAGATCACCATATATCCATACACCATCTCTTCTTCGACCTCTAAACTTAATTTCTCTCACTTTAATCCTCCTTAATATCCCTCTTGCATTATACATATCCCGCAATGACAACCTAAGCAATCCTTGTCTTTTCCTATAGAGTTCATTTCATTACATTGCTTCATATCTCTTTTCATTGATTCAGACAACTTTATGACTTTAAACCCTTCTTTCTCTAAGATATTTTTAGCTTTTTTGATTTCTTCCAAATTGTTGTTCATACTACTCTCTCCTCTCTATTGAACATAAATAACATTATATGTGATTCTCTATATCTTTTTTATATTGTTCAAATGATGGTATATCTTCGTCTCCTTCATTCTTTAGTATTTCAACAAACTCCTCATATTCTTGTTGTAAAGTTTTTTCTAATGCTACAGGGTATTTTTCTATAGTTTCAACAAAATTATAGATTGATTCAAATGTTTCTTTAAACCACTTGATACTTTCTATATCATTAAACCCTATAGCTTTAAATCCTCTAAATTCTCCTTTGTCAGTGTATATAAGCCAATATTTATACATTGTCATTCTCCTTTATTTTACCTTTCTGCATCCTTTATCATCAGGCGGGCTAATAACTTTGCGTGCTTCAAGTTCAAACAGCATTCCATTAACCCATCCCATTCCTTTTCGAAATTCTAATTTTAATAAATTGAAAATATTTTTATCTGAACCTTTATATTGTCTGATTAGCTCCATTGCTTTTTGTATTTCATCCTCTGTGCCTTCAAAGTATTCAGTTAGCATCTTGTTCTCCTTTCTTGGGCTTCTTATTATTTCAAAGAAAATATCTCCACATTCCTTACATGGTGCAGGAATTCCAACTTCTTCGTTAAACCTATACTCTTTTCCACATCTGGAGCATTTCCATTCTTTCGAAACTAATCTATTTCCTTTAGTTTGATTCTCATTTATTATTTTGTCTGGAAATCTTCTCATAAATCTTATAACATCATGCTTATCCATTTCCTTGCTCCTCTATATTTTATTCCCATTCTCATCCACTGTAATTTAAAATCCGCATTTACAAGTTCTTTTGTAGGTTGTATCATCCACTGTAATTCCACCTTCACCATTTCCAACAGTAGTACTACCACATTGAGGGCACTTTTCATACTTCTTCATTATAGGTATCAATTTAGAAACATACATCTTCCTTCACTCCCTATTTAACGGCCCTTAGGTTGAATATATCTAATTGTTTGGCTATGGGTTCTAGATCCTGCCAAATAATTTCATCTTCTATTAGATTTTTTATACTTCCTTGTGTAGTGGACCAATCTTTCCCTAATGTAGCTACCATATTGCTCCAATCCTCAATATCATGAGGTTGAAGATCTCCAAATTTATCTATATGCCTAAGCTCATGATAGATTAGAGCTATTATCTGTTCTTTTTGCATTCTTTCAATATAATAATTCCTTGTCTCTAAAATATATTCATATCCTGTCATAGCTGAAAATTGCTTACTAGCCATACTAATTTTTGCCTGCCACTGTGGCTTATTATTATTTTTGGGTTTCTCCCACTCCATATCCTCTATGAAGAAAATCTTATTAGCCTTTATATGTTTTAGCTCTGGAAATTTATCAATTAGTTTTTTAGCTATAGGTCTATATATATAACTCTTAATCCAATGTTTATCTCCAAATTTTCCATTATCTAACTTTCGTATATGTTTTAAGTATCCAGCATCCTCATAATTTGTATATATGACATGATATCCTCCTGAACAGGCAATTTCTTCCTCTAACTCTCCTGTATATTCATCAATTACCTTTATTATCTTCATCCTGCTATCCCCTCCAGTAACATAATCAAGCCATTTTGTACAGTTACTTTATAGTCTTCTAACTCATGTAATTTCATATGCTTCCTGTTATAAATGACTTTCATATCCCGCCATACTTCCCAAGGAATACGATAAAACTTTTCCATTCCAATGGATACTAGGATAAAACATATAGCTCCCATTTCTGAATATAGTCCTAGAAGCTCCATTTGTTCGTCCGTTAATCTGCTCTGTTCTATTTGTTCTTTATCTGTATGCTTTGCTTCAAAGATTATAGCCTGTCCATTATTTAAAGTACCTTTATAATCTGGTTGAGCCTGTTTCTCAAAGCAAGCTACAAATCTACCTTTACCGAGACTCCTTATAGGCTTCATTGGTTCAGGTGTTTTTTCTATCAATGCTACTTTTTTTCTTTTATAATGAATGCAAGATATATCAATTATTTGTTCAAATAAGTTACCAACTGCTTTAGACCTAGCTCCTTGAATTTGTCTATTTGGGTCTTTTTCTATTTTATTATTGTAATCTAGTGCCATAATTCTCCTCCTAAATTGAATGTTTTTTTATGAAAGTTATTTTTCCTTTATCAAGTACTATAATTTCATCTTCTCCACGTCTTAAAAATAGTGCTACTATATCCGTTTTTTTTATTTTATATTCGCTTATAGTATCTACTTTTCTTTCCTTCGCAAACCTAAAAGCAGTATCTTTATTAATTGTGTAAGCTATGCAATCAATCTCATTTGGTCTATGTGCTCTATATGCAGTTACAAAGTACGGTAAATAATCATAGGCTTTTACCTCTGAAGGTTTCATAATTGATTTTTTTCTTCTATTTCTATTTGATGAAAATAATTGTTTCCATAGTCCTAAATCTGAATATCCTGTGTAGCTTACCCAGAGTGTCGAGAGTAGAAACCAATAGGAATAATCCGATAATCTGTTACATACTCTAGAAAAATATCCTATAGCTTCAGGAGTACCTTCATATTTTAAAATTTCTTTTGCTATTGCCGCATCGAGCGGATTCCATCTAAAATACTGAGATATGTCATTCATCACAATCTTTCCCTTCTTCATTATTGAGCTGTTTTCTTTTACCTACTAACACTAGTGCAACTCCATATTTGGTAGGCACCAACTCATAGTGCTGTTTGCATTGATTACAAGTATAATTCATTCTTTTTTTTACTTCTACTTTAGATTCATTATTGCATATATTGCATATAAAATGAGTTGGTACCATACATTTCACCTTTCCTTTGATTATTTTATTTGCTCAAATCTTTTTGCTTTACTGTTAAAAGTAATATCTATTGGAGCTTTACATCCTCCACATTTTAATTCTCCAATCTTATGACTTAATGGCATATATAGATACTTCTTGTATCCGCATTTACACGAATATTCTAATCTGTATAATTCTAAGACATCCCATTTATGAATTTTTTTACAATTGTTACATTCACAACTAAAGTCTCCATCCCTGCATAGCCTCCATGTTATATGACCACAATCACATTTGAATGCTATTAATTTAGTTAAAAGACTGCTTTCAAGCTTTTTTGTCCAATGTTCTTTTCGTGGTTCTATAAGTGTTTTGCTTATTTGTGTCATAGATTCTTTAAAAACATCTGCGATAGTCTTCTGTTTTTCTTTTTCCTCCCATATATATTCCTCAGTGCTATTTACAGGATTTAATTTCAGTGGTCCTTCTAATCCACAAGAAGGTATAAATCCATCTATCAATTTCACCTTTATTTCTTTAGTATTTAATTCTAGCTCGTGAATAATAGCTCTCCGTAATAAATTTTCAACCTGTTCTGCTGGTATAGAAACTTCAAATTTTAATTCTTGCATACCTTTCATCCCCTTTGTACTTTTTATATTGTTTTATTAATTTAATCCCTAGTTCCATTCCTCAACTTCTAATTCAGGAATAGTTATCCCTAAAGAGTTGCACCAATCTTCTAAGCAACACTTGCATATATGAGTTAATTGTTTTGCACTAGTTCCTCTCTTTCCCCTTACAAGTAATGCGATCATGTTGCTTTTTAAATTTTCCTCTTTGCATATTCCACAATTAGAAATAAGTTTATTATGAAGTGCTATGTTTTTTGGTATTTCATTTGATGGTTTTAAGCCTTCAGGAAATTCTTGTATAAAATCTTGCCCCACTAATTCTTTTAAACTTTCTTTCATGAATAGGGGTATTCCTGCATCTCTACATTGTTTCTTTATGGCTAAAATCCATTCTTTATTAGGAATAACTTTATCTTTTCTATTGCCCGTTTCGGCACCAACTATTATCCATTGAAAGCATCTTAAATTTCTAAGAGCTATTCCGTGTATTTCACCTAGTATTGGTTCTATGCTTAAAAACTTCTTATGCCCTTTTAATTCTGCTAGCTGCTCCGCCCTGCAGGGTGGTATGAAATCAGCACTATTATTTACAGTTGTCCCATACCAGTAATTATCCGAGGCTGGTAATGGAATTTTATATTGAATTTCTTTGTATCTCTTAGGGTTCTTTGTTAGAAATAGATAATTGTGTTGTGGTGCTTCATCACAAGCTTTAAATATCATTTCAATCCATGCATCTGGAACCCAATCTCCAAATACATCCGCCATTGATCCAACAAATACATTGCTTGCCATCTTTAATTTTTGGGGCATGTCTAAGCGATATTGGTGTAATGTTGGTTCAAATCCAAATGGATAGTTTAAAGCTCTCCCTTCTCTAGATATAAAAGGTTTATCTAGTATATATAAATCTCTTTCTTTGTCATATTGATATTGATCTGATGCTTTATTAAGTCTAATATCTCCTGAAAACCTTCTGGACATAGTCCTTGCATAACAATAAGGACAGTCATGTCTACAGCCAGTTATTGCATTAAATGTATAATCAGTCCAGTCAATTTTTGACTTGTTCATCATTATCCCTCCTACTTATGCATATCCCTTAGTTACTCCATGAACTATCCATTGCTTACCTAATGATGGATAATTTCCAACTTCAAATATTACTCCCCACATTCCAGTTTCATAGATTACTCTTATACATGGAATGCATCCCTTTTCTTTGTAATCCTTGTAGATATGATACTTTTTCCTTATGGTTTGCTCCAATATTTCATCAAGCGTCAACACCCCTAGCCCCTCTTCTGTTTCCCTCCATCTCAAAAAGTCGGGATAAATTCCTATAAAATTAGTTGTTATTTCTTCGACTTCGTAATCTCCATCTACTTTTTCATGTATTTTAAAAGGATTTCCACTCATTGCTCCACCTCAATTCTTTCGAATTCTATAACCCACACCCAAGGGTTAGCTTTCCATCCATATATTTCTATGTCTTGTTTCTTTATTGTGGAATCCCACAGTTTTATAAAATTAGGCTTTGCATTTACCGTCCAAGCATTTCCTACTTCTACACCTTCTCGAACACAATCAGCAACGCACATATCCTGCAACCTCTCAACTCTTACATCTGTTACTTTCAGTAATATCCTTGCTGCTTCCTTTGGCATATGAATTGAAGGTTTCCACTTAATCGTCTGGTCGTCTAGTAAAAATCCATCTGCGTCATATAAATTTATGTCAGGTTCTCCGTCTGCATAGTAATATGTCATTACATCATCAAAATGTGTGTATCCATTTTCATCAACTCTACATAGTTGTGTCCAAGTTTCTCTAACATAGAGAATGTCACCGACTTGCCATTTTGCTCTTTTGCTGAAAAATTCTTCTTCATATTCTCTTGTAGTCGAAATATCACCTGTTCCTACTGAAATACAGAAATCATCATAGTCGTAATATTCATCAACCATTTTTTCAGGTATAACTCTCCTAGTAGCTGTCTTTCTACCTTCCAATATTGCTTTTACCATTTCTGTATTGAATAGAATTGGCTTTGCTATCTTTAATACTTCTTCTCTGTTCACTTACACATCACCCTACCTTCAGATAAATAATCATTTACTCCATAAACTTTAATTTTTGAGTGTATTTTCTAGGATAAAACATTAGCTTCCCCGCTTCTATTTCATTTTCCTTAGTAGCAATCTGAACTACATTTCCCTTGTCATCAAGTAATACACCTGTTACCGTTTCTTCCCTGTTTTTTACATCATTCCAAATCTTTATCTTGTTACCTTTCATTTTCATATTACTTCCCCCTATTTATATTCTCTTCCCGTCTCCTTATCTATGATTACAATCCTATTACTTAGCTTATATCCAGCATTATCTATAATAAATTTGACTACCTTAATTAATTCACTCACATGCTTGTCCTTGTTTTTCTGCTCTTTAGTAACATTATTTATTGCTGCATATGCTGTTAGGTCCTTACATCCACTTGCATTAAGTTTCTCACTCCGCATAGTTAAACCTCCCTTGCCTGACATAAGACTGTATTCTCTTTGCTACTAGTTATTACTTCTAAAATGTCATTAAAATAATATCCTTGAAAATATAGTTCTAAAATCTCCTGAATAGTAACTTCCATGATTGGCAACCTCCTAGACTACCTTTTGCATTTCTTCTGTTAATTTTGTTTTTTTCCATTTATCAATAAATTTCTTTACTTCTTCCGTCATCCCACAATTCTTATATCCCCTGCATTGAGATACAGATATTTGGTTGAGGTTTAGTTCCAAAGTGAAAAATGGAGTGTCTGGATCACTTACTTTTCTTACTACCATAATTGCTCTATCACCCTTAGCCATTCCATCTATATAATGAGTTTGACCAACACAATGTCTTAGTTTATGCCCTTCACCAACAATTTCATTTACACCATTTGCAGGTCTAATAGTAAACTTCTTATCAGAATATGAATAGCACTTATTTAGCACTTCAAAAGCTTTTTTCACTTTTTTATCATATTTGCTAAGTCCTTTTGATTTGTTCATTATCATGTATTCGTCATGTCTTTCTTTCAAATTTTTAGGATACAGTACAAATGTATTCTCTATATCAAATTTAAAATCTTTGCATTGTCTTATATAATCACACCAATCAGCTAATACATCATTAGGTTCATATTTCTTACTTGATTGTTCTTGCACATATTTAATAATTTTATGTGGAGTTGAGTATTTAAGCATTTCGCAAAAGTGATTAGTTTGAACATTTGATACTATCCATTTCACTTGACTGTCAGTTAATGCATTAACTTTATTTAACATTAAGACTGCTTTTTTTATAAGTCTTAAACCATCTGAATCTAGATCTAACCTTTGCATTTGTAAAAATAATTCCTTCTCTATATCAAATACTTCTTTTATGTTTCTACCTTCAAAATTTATTCCATTCCAAATTGGTGTATAAAATGTGCTTAGCTTTTCATCTACAAATCTATATAGCTTAAATTTGATTAGATATTCAATTTGTGGATGTTTTAAATATTCTTCTAAAAACTTCCCTACGTATAGCTGATTTACTGCTTTGGCAAAATCATACATACAACTATATTGCCATCTGGTTCCCTCAAGAATTCTTTTCAAATTTCTAGTATAGAGATATGTTTTAGGGGTTTTGTATTTACTACTATCTTCACACCATCTACAACCTCCAGTTTGAAAGAACCAACCATATTCGTATTTCTTTACGTTTAGTGATTTCCCATTGAAGGTATATATCTCTCTAATATACTCTGAATATTCTAATGTAGGATTTCTGTAATGTTTCTTGTACTCCTTTGCTCCTGAGAAATATCTGATAATAAATCCATCCTCATAATTTTGCATTATGGCAAATTCAGCCCAGTCATTTACTCTTGTTGATTTCCCAACTGCTTTATAAACAATATTTTTATTACATTTAGGGCATGTACCATTATTGTTATGTCTAATTTTTTTCTTAGTAAGTTCAGTCTCAGGTATCATAAATTCATTCTTACATTCTGTACAAAAAGTATCGATATTTTTTCCTTCACGTTTATAATATATATATCTGCTATAGTCAAATGGACCATTGTATACCCATTTATCAAAATCCTTTGGTAGTGGTGGAACCTTATCCATGACTTCATCTATCTTTTTCTTAATCTTTTCATGTTTAGCATTAAGCTTCTCCTGCATAATTTCATTTTGAAATCTTCTGATCGCTCTTAGTTCATCACCTACATTGGAGCAATTAATCTGTAGGAATTCTTCAATATTTTCTTTTTCTCTAGATGTAGAACAAGCCGCAACGGGCTTTGATTGCCAGCTATAGTACCTTATTAAATTCTCCATGCAAGCATTACTCCACTTGTAGCTGCCATCTTCTTGTAATTTTTGTGTAATATATTTTCTATCCCACATAAAAACCTTGTACATAGCTTTTTCTCTGTTTTCTTCTTCATCTTGGCTGAAGAAAGATAGAAATAAGACTTTTTTATCTTTTATAAACTCAATTGACGATTTTATGATATATTTTACAGGGAGTATTTCACTTGGTTTCGAATGTTCTTTTATTTGCTCGAGTAATTTTTTATTCATATGTCTTGTCCTCCTAATTCTCAAATAAAGAGATTTGAATTGTATCAGCTAATGTTTCATACTTTTTATTTTTATTAGATTTAGTCTTAGGAGAATCGTGTTTTAATTCCTTAGGCATTTGATTAGAAACTACAACTGAATCTTTATCTACTTTAATTGACATAGTGAAATCTACCTTGGCATTTGGAAAATAAAACTGTGCTGCTTTCTTGTAAACTTCAAAATCTGATATATAGTTTCCGCATTTATTCATTATCTCATTGCAACAATCAGTAAGAGTTTTTTTACTATTTAAAACTGCACTGGCAAAAGCTTCTTCTTTACAAAACTCTTTCAAAGTTTTTTCAACATATGAAGATACAGCCGACTCTTTTTTTCCACCTTTAAAATCCTTCAATTCTTGAGTTAATTTTTCTTTTGCTCTATTTATAGTTTCAGACATGAATATCCCTCCATCAAAAATTTATATCAAATATTGATATTTGCTCTATATTAGAATCTTTCTTGGTATTTTTAACTTTTTTTATTTTTGTCAAATCTTGACTTTCTGCTACTGCTTCAATACCTTCAATAACAAATTGTACTAGCTCAGTTTTAGCCTTCTCAATATTAGTAGCATTTTTCTCATATCCAGATAACTCTCTATTTGTGCTATAATTGGAATCCATAGATTTCTTTGTCCGTTCATCATCAGTAGTTCTTACAGTGGTCATTCCGCAATGCTGACGCCATATCCATCCATCCAACATATAAACTGGTGTATACCATCTAGACCATTCCTTAACTGTTAGTGTATTTCCATGTATTATTACAGCTGGTATTCCACACAATGCTAATTGTAGATATGCCATATGAACACATTTCAAGTCTATATCAGTTGCAGTGACTACCATTTGCGAACAGTAATTCATTTTATTAGCCTTCATAGCCTTTGCAAGTCCTAATACCATTGCTCCGCTACCTGCACATGGCTCATTAACTGTTATAAATCCTTTCTCTTGGATTAATTGCTCCTTATCTCCAACTACCATCATTCCCATTGCTTCACATATATTCATTGGAGTAAAGAATTGTCCCTTCCATTTGTTGTGGAGCTCTAGCTCATGGAAGACTTGTCCTAAAATATCCGTTGGTCCATCGGTGATCACTTCAAACTCCAGTGCATTAATAAGGTGTGCAAACATTTCAGGAAATAACTCCTGCTCTCTTTTCTCATAACTATTTATAATCTCGAGATACCTTTTTTCTCTATCCTCTCTATGAATCCAATCAACAGAATTACTAATAGCTATAGCTGACATTTCTACAAAATCTGAAAATACTTGCCATGTACTGTGCCTATAGGAAGTTTTATTAATTAAATCAATAAGGCTTTTATAATCATCCGATCTATGCATCTTTTAACCTATAATTTTTTGCCCTATCATAACCTACATTTAGGCAATATTCTTTAGTCCTCTGATAAATACGACTTCCTAAGGCCTCGTCAATATCGATAATATCATCCATTAATCTCTCACTTGATATAAGAGTTATTAATTTTGGATTATTATAGCGGTAGTTCAATATCTCAAATGCAACATTTATATCAGCAGTAGTAGGTGGCTTTCCTTTTTCTGTTTTAAATAAATCATCAATATATAAAACATCTATTAGTTTTAGTGGAGAAATCGTTTTAATATACTTTTCATCATCCGTTACCATTGCTTTTAGTGGAACAATATCATCTTTCCAAGGCATATATATGGCTGATTTCCCTTTTTTTAATAACTCTCCAACTATGGCAGTACATAAATGAGTTTTACCGCATCCAACCTGTCCACCTATGAAAAACCATTTTTTATTATTATCATTTATATAATTCATAGCTTTTTCTTTGATATGGTGTTGCCATCTTTCTGATACTATATAATTTTCAAATTTGCTTTCTTCTAGCAGATCCCTCAATCCACTTTTATCTATTCTGTTTAAGCTACGTCTTATAGACATACATTTACAATCTTTAAAGATTAAGTCTCCATTTTCAATTACGCAAATATCTCCTCTATTTTTGCATAGTTTACAATCGTATCCTTTTAAATTACCAATCTGTTGATTATAGCTTTTTCTATGATTTATTAATAACTCATCATAAGAATGTTCAATAGAATGTTCCGTATTGTTTTGGTTTATTATGCTGAGTTTCGCCCTTTCTATCATTTCTTCTAGACTCTCTATCTTCTGTTCTTGCATTATTAAGCTCCTCCTTCTTTAGAGCGACTGCTTCTTCAATTGCAGGCATAAAATAGTTAAAAGTTCTTAATTTTTGACCTGGATACTTGGGTTTCCAATTACCTTTAGACCTGCCCATAGCTTCTTTTATGATTTCCAAATCTATACCTTTTGCTCCTATTTCACTTAAAAACCTAAATGTTGCTATATCCTGACCTGTATATACTGGTTTACCAATTAGAGTACTATAATAATCTAAGACTTTTTCTGTTAAATTTCTTAATTCATCATCTGAGGTGGTGTCTATTTCGTCACTAGTGTCTATTTCACCACCACCCTCTATAGTAGTAGTAGTTATGTCTTTACATATGTCTTTATAATGTCTTTTTTTGGTGTCTAATTTGCCACTAGTGTCTAATTTGCCACTACCCTCACTCAATCCATTGGTATTACTATCATCTAGGGGAATTAATGGACTTTTTTCATCATCTGAGGTGGTGTCTAATTCGCCACTAGGGGTGGTGTCTAATTTGTCACTAGTAGTGGTGTCTATTTCAACACTAGTGTCTAACTCGTCACTAGTGTATAATTCGCCACCAGTATCTAATTGAATAGGTGGTGTCTTTTTAGCCACTACTGAATCTATAGTCCACTCGTTATAATATTTATTAAGCTTTATCTTTCTAGGTTCTGTATATGAACCTTCATCAGTTACTATAAGAACTTTATCTTCAATTAGTTTCTTAAGTTCTTTTTTAATTTGACGAGCATTAATACCTGTAGCATTAGCAATAAAATTGTCCGACATTTCATGTTCTATCTTGTTATATCCATAGGTATTTCTAATTACAGCCATTACTATCCTAAATTGAGTGCCATTAAATTTTGTACGATATATGGCTTCCATCAGCTCATTAGCTATTCTAGTAAAGCCATCTTTCAATTGCGGATTTGCCATCTTCTCCCCCCTTCACTATGGAATTGGCGGGGGTGGCGATATTATTCCACCCTTTACAATTATCCAAGTATTACCCTGCTACCTTCTTCCGTCTTAATAATATCTATACTTTGTGGAAAACGAGCCTTCATAGTTGGATCATGTGTTATTGCCATGATTTTTAAATCCTTATATCTGCTCTGGATTGTCTCTAGAGCATCACAGTAAGCTTGTATTCCCGCTCCGTCAAGGAAAGGAGGTTCATCTATAAATAACATTCCTAGTTGTATTCCCGCTCTACTACTCTTAATTTCAGCTAGTGCTAGGATTGCAGATAAGGCTGATTTTACCCTCTCGCCGCCTGATTTTGAAAGATAGGGGAGTTTACCTATACCTGTTTCATTTATTATGATATCTAGAGTAACTACTTCTTTTTTATTATTGCTTTTAAGAACCTTTTCAGTTACAAACTCCATACTCATTTTTCCGCCGCTCATTTGCCCAAGTATGTTATTTGCAGTAGCTTCAATCATTGGAAGTATGGCCCTTATTATATTGTGAGGTATTCCGTCCTGATTAAATGCTTTCTTTAATTCTTCTAATATCGTCACCTTTTCGGACAAGTCATTTATTGTTTTTTGTAATCTTGATATTTCATCTTTGGAATTCTCAATATCTTCTAGCTGCTTTTTATAAGCTCCAATTTCCATAGATAGTTTTTGTACTGCTAACTGTTTACCTGATATAATATTTTCAACTAAATCTAACTCTGTTTTTAATTCCTCACTACCAGAAGCAGTTCTATTTTCAATTTCTAAGTCTTGTTCTTTATTCATCATTTCAGATGCTATGTCTACAAGTTCATTATCTAACTCTGTAATACGAGCTTCGGCTATTGCTTTCTTTTCTCTTGCAACTGGTAGAAGTTTTTCTCTCTCAAGCCACACTTCTAAATCTTTAATTTGCAATATCAGTTGGTCATATTTAACAGCTGCTTCATTAAGTCTTAGTAGTTGTTCTTTAATCTCAGAATTATTTGTTTTCAATATATTTATCTTGTCTGTTAACTCATTTAGCTTAATATCTATTGCTTTTATTCGGTCATTAATTAATGTTAACTGCTCCTTATACCCTTCTAATGCTTCATACTCTTTTGATGATTTTTCAAGCTCTGCCACTGAAATCCGCTTGTCCTTTATCGCCTCTGAATCATAACCAAGAGTATTAATTTTGTCTCTGATTAAATTAAGTTTATCCTGGACATTCTCTATATCTTTCTTAATTCCATCCTTCCATTTACTACATTCTTCCTTATAAGTTATAAGTCTTGTTTTAGCTGTTTGTGCATCCGCTAGGAACTTACATTTAGCATTTTCTTTATCAATGCACCCAGAGTTTTCTAATAATGCTGCCTTTTCTTTGAGAACATTATATTCCACTATTCTTCTAGAATACTCTTTGTCATATTCTGATTGAATTTGAACCTTCTCTTTCTCTATCTGAGAATACTCATTTGATAGGGATATATACTGTGCTGTTTTTTCTTCCAAAGTAGTAAGAATACCCTTTTCTTGGATATATTGCTGATATTTTTCTTTAAGATCTGATTCTAATAATAACTTTGCTTCATAAGGTTCCTTCTTAGATTTCAGATTTGTTTTCTCACGAATAAGATTTATTCTCTCTAAGTCAATGCTTTCTATATCTAGAATTTGTTTATTAGCTTCAGATAATTTAGTATCATAAAGGGCTTTTTCTTTAATTAATATCTTTTCTTCTTCTAGCAATTGATTGTGTCTAGACACATTAGCTAGTATTATTTCTTCTTGCTCTAGGATTACATTAGAGTTAGTTATAATATCTATCTGTGTATGTCTATTTTCTTCTATAGTCTTCTTTTTATTATTTAGCATAGTAAGTCCTTCTTTAATCTTCAAAGCCCTATTAGCAGCCTCAATTTTCGAGTTAAGTCTTAGTTTTATATTGTCAGCTATCTCTGTTTTTTCTTTTATATCTTTATTAAACACAGTGATTTCTTCCTGAATAGATTCAATATTTTTATTAACTTCCATTTCATCTGGCATAGAAGTATAAAGTTGATCCATTAAATATTGATGTTGCCTAATTTCTCTATTTATTTCAGTTGCATTCTCCTTAGAGATAGTTTCCATATCTTCATATATTCCAAGTCCTAATATGTTTCCAAGGATATTCATTCTCTTTTCTTTATCTGCTTGTAAAAATATTCCGTACTGATCCTGCATTATAAGCGCACAACTTCTTAGAGTTAAGCTATCCATACCTATAATATTTATAATCTCAGCCTGAGTATCGTTTAACCTTTCTTTTGAACGGTCAATCCATTCACCTTCTATAAGTTCAGATATATTCAATGTAGCCTTTCCGCTCTTAGTTCTAGTTCTAGTAACTCTAAATATCTTATCTCCAATCTTAAAAGTAAATTTAATACTTCCTGAACGAGCTTTTTCATTATTACTTATCCAACCTGTGAGATCTCCTTCTCTGGGTTCTTCATATAGGCAATCTAGTATTGCGTCCATGAATAGAGAGCTTTTTCCTACTCCATTTTTTCCGTTAATTGTGCAAAAAGTAATATCTTCAAAGTTGAAAGTTTCTTCAACATAGTTTCTATAGTTTTTTACCTCAACTTCAACTGGAATGAATAATCCCGTTAAAGAAGAATTTAATCCTTTTGCAATGGCTTCAGCTATAATAGGTCTTGCTGCTTCAATTATCTCCGCTATTCTTTCATCAGGAATTGCTTTTTCAAGCAGATAATCTCTAAGATTATCTTCAGGAGCACTTCTTTCCGATAGTTCATTTCTATTAGCTGTTATAGTAATCTTCTCTGGTGTAATTTCTTGAACCCAAAATGCTCCATCTTCATATAATCTTTTTTCAAGTAAGGCTTTATTAAAGGCCTTATTATTTTCATCAGTGCAAGAATAAAGAATTCGTACTATCTTGTCTTTAACTCCATCATGCCCCCACCACTTTATAGCAACATGGTCCAAGCCATCCATGTTTATGGCTGTAATATCTCTATTCGTGAATCTATAGGTTGTGAATTCTCTATAAGGTGTTTCTATAAATTTACTTTCACTGCCTAATTCATGTATCCAGAAACCTCTTTGCTGACCTTCATCATTGAAATTAAGTGCATTTATAGCACCTGCATAGTAGGTATTTTGACAACTCATTAATTTTTGAGGTCTGTGTATATGTCCCAATGTTACTAGGTCAAAGTTAGCTGCATCCAATACTTCTGGAGTTAGCACAGGTTCAAATTGTGAAAAGAATTGTATTTGACCACTTTCTATATTTGCTCCTGGTACTGTATAATGAGCCATTAATATTGAAGGATTACCTTCATAACACATAGATCTTAATCCTAGAACTATATTTGCTAATTCAGTTGTAAATACTTGATTCTCTTCCTCTTTAGATAGTCCAGGGAATTTAGCTCTAAAGGTCCCTCTTTCAAACCCGGGGAGGGCAGCAACATTTATGCTACCACTCTTTGTTTGGATTATTCTTACTGCTGGTTTATCAAATATTATTATGGAATTCTTATATCTAAATACTTCTTTCATCATATTAAATTGTTCATCACCATCATGATTTGGTGTGCCACGAAGTATTACAACAGGTGAAATAGCTGATAATTGATTAATAATATTGATAGCATTATAAGTTTCGTTTAGTCCTCTATCAGCCCATACCTTAGCTGTATGGAACAAATCACCAGTTATTACTATTAAATCAGGTTGTTCCTCTTTAGCTTTTTCAAGCATAAATTCTAAACAATTATAAATATCTCTACTTCTTAAATTAACTCCATTTTTTTCAGGACCTTGGAAATTTCCTATATGCCAATCTGATGAATGCAATATCTTCATTTCGACACCTCCATATGATACAATTCAATCTCTTTATAAGTTTGTATAAATTCAGTTAAATCATTTGTTAGACTTTCAATCTGAGTATCTGTTAATCCCTTAAATATAATTCCATCTATAGAATCCATCTCTGCCATTATGATTATGTCCCCTACTATAGGTTGTAAATGTTCTTCAGTACCATAGAGCCAACATCCCAATGGATTTAAAGGTAAATTTTTTAGTAATCCTTCTTCATCAACTATCATGCAAAATGGTCTAACTAGCTTCATAGGTCTTACTACCTCAAGGTACCCTCCAAGTTCATTTCTTATTGACTTGTATAGTGGCTCACTTAATTCCACTGCTTCAATTTCAAGGTTAGTGCTTATCTTTAAGGCTTTCATTAATTCGCACCCCCTTGGCATTTCATACATAGAGGAATTCCATATTTACTCATAGCAAAATTAGATACTCTATCACTTATCCCAACACCACAACTGCTACATATATTCGGATCAGAATTATCTTCATCATCTATATGCTCAACTGGTTCATCAAAAGGGTTTTTATATTCTTCTTCATCAAAATGAATATCCGAATTAAATGCTTCATTTTCAGTGAAATCCTCTACATCAAAACTATTCTCTAATATAACTGAGTCATCATGTGGCATATTCTCTGTTAATAATGTTTTTGAAGTTCCAAACATATTAGTCATAGAGGACATTCCCTGTTCTAGCATTGCCCTTCTCACTTCTGGATTACTATAATCAGGACTAAAGGTTACTCTAGGTATCACAAATGGTTTCTTTAACTCTTCCATGGTGTAAGTTCCCTTCATACCAATAAGAGCCCTTATCACCCTTAAAATTGCTCCTGTCATTGCTTTTTCTGCAAATGTCTTGCGAAGCAATGTCATGTTTACCAATACTGCTCTATCAATATATTTTTGTCTATCTTCATCAGCTATCTTATAAGCTTTACATGCATTACTCCATTTATCTTTAGAGGAAATCCACTCCCCTTTAAATAATTTTGCAGCTTCCTCTGCAGCTTTTTTCTCTGTGATTCCTTGTAAAGACTTGTCCATAAATTCTAATCTAAATCTATCTTCTTCATCATCAAGATTTATAACTTTTTCATCTACATGAGTTTTACCTGTTCCATCAGGCATTCTCATAGCTCCATATGCTTTAGCCTTATAGCAATTTTTACTAAGGTATTCTCCATAGGTATTAACTGGATCAAATTGTATACCTGCAGCTGCTGCTAATTTCATTAATAAAGGTTTCGCTGGGGAATATACATCAGAATAGATATCTTTTCTTGTTTGTGGATCATAACCAGTTTTCACACTCCCAACTTTAAAAATATCTCCTGAATTAGTAGATATATCTGCTTTGACTTCCATTACTGTAAATTTATAGAAAGGATTAATTTGAGCTTCGTTACTCACTGGCATGAGTAGATTTACATTGTTATTATTATATTTATTTTTAATTTCTTCTATAGAATTCATATTATTCATGTTTCACTACCTCCATATTGTTGATTTAATTAATTAAACATGCTACAATATGAATACAGATTATTGATTGATTGTGTTTGCTTGGTGGGCGGCACAATCTTTTTTGTATTCATTTGTGTTAAACTATCAGTGAAAAATGTTTCTGCAATTAACTTGGCTAAATACTTCGGTTCTAATCTTTTTCCTTTATTATCACCTTCCCTGCTTATAATCCAAGACAGTTTACGTCTTGCATATTTTTCAGATTTATCCATTTGAGTATCACTTATGCTGTAACCTAATTCATTCTCAACTAGTAATCTTAAATCAGTCATTAGTAGACCTCCTAGCTTGTCCAAAATTTAGTTTGTGATAAGTTTACTTCTATTCTGTTATCATATTCATCAGTGCCACAAATAACATAATCAAAGAAATCAATATTATTATTCTCTAGGATTGGCTCTATCCCAGATACATGAAGATTTACATTATCAATCATTTCTGCATTTTCATTTACTACATAAAAATCATACAAGTCTCCTACTTTTATGCTATCAACTAGATGATTCAGTAAAAAATCTAACTCTTTTTTAGATAAAATATCTCTATATTTGTTTTCTAGACATTCTTTATCTTGTTCAAGATAAATTGCTTTTACTTTATTTCCACTCATCTTCGATACCTCCTATCAATCTAACTTAATATTTTTAGGAAAAATAATTTCTCCCTTAATTGTGTGTAAAACAGTATAATCTCCTTCATCAACAATTCTTACTTCATACTGAATATCCTTCTGTAGCATTGCATATCTTACTGCATCTTGAGGATTATTCAAATTAACTGCCTCAGTATGTGTCCCATCTGGGAAAAAACAGTATCCTTTATACATTTTTTCCTCCTTTTAAATGTATTCAATTTCTATGCAAGTGATTTTTTAAATTCATTCTTGTAATACTCAAATAATCCTATTTTTCGTAGATAATAAACCTTTGATAAACAAACACTCTCTGTCCTTCCTAGGCCTAAAGCAATATCTCTTTTTTTCGTGGTTCCCCAAAGTCCACATAGTTCTATTAATTCCTCCTTGGTCCATTTCTGACCATGTCTATAATGCAGCTCTGGAGTATATCTTAATCTCCTATTAGACTTTGTATATTCAAGTCCATTATCATCCACATATGCTTCTGCCATTCCCTTCCCTCCTCTCGTACCAGTTATACTTTTCTCAGCATTTGTGCAATGTGAAACCTTTTAACCCATCACTAGCAACCATACCTTTTCTAATACTTCCATTAGTTTGTACATATTCTGTACCATTTTCATCAGGTATAAAGTAAACTGGATTATCATTTACTACTAAAGCCTTAGCATCAGTTCTTTTTATAAACCTGATTCTTTTTTTACACTTTGAACATAGTGGCATCTTGCAATCTTCCTCCTTTCTCTCTCAATCCTGTTTTCAACACAATCTGATATTAAAACAAAGCTAAATCCAAATACTAAGATGATTAATATCCACTCTCCACCTATAGCTGTATATCCTCTATGGTTATAAGCTGTAGGTATAGCCCATAGAGATACTATAAAGGCTATAAACATCGCTAATACAATTTCAATTATTGTAATCATTGATTTTGCGATTGTTCTTTGAATTTTCTTCTTTTTCTTCCTGTACATCTGGGACATAGATAACCTTCTTTGGAAACTTTTCTTTTTAGACTTATGTTCCATGTCAATAAGCATTCTATACATCTTGCTATCATTCACCTTTTATCCCCCTAACTTTTTTATTTAGATAACTTTATAATTAGGCTTCTATATATCTAGCCATTAAATTATTAAGTTTTTCTTTTGTGAAAACTATAGCTCTTTTAGCTTCCTCCCCAGTTTTAATATCATTTTCTAATTGTGTCTTTTCTTCTAAAAGATACTTTATATTTGCTTCTATTTGTGCCTTACTCATATTTTCTATTTCTATCATTTTCATAATTTAAGCCTCCTTTAAGCATTTTTACAGTCTTTGATATATTCCATTGCATCTTCTTTTGTCTTGTATTCGTCAATGAATAAGTCGTAGCTGTCATAGTGCCCTGTCTCATCGTCTTCCTTTGTTGGTCTTACTTCTACTTTCCCATTATCGTAAAATAAGCTTGTTAATCTGTATTTGCCATCTTCACCTTTAGATTCTTCTAAAATCTTGTCTATTTCACTTAATTCTACTTTTCCTATTATGCTTTTCACTCTGTCCCTGAATTGTTCTATTTCACTTCTTGGTACATTGATTTGAGTTACTGTTCCCTTTGCTATGCCCCTTTGTGTTTCCATCTCTACTATATCTCCTACTACCACCTCTATTGGTGATAAGTAGCTGTACTCTCTTCCTTGTGGTTGCCCATCTTTGTTAAATCTCACTTTAATAATATTTGTCATTTTTTAATCCCTTCCTTTCTAAGCCAATTGTTTTTGTTTCTTATTTCCTGACATATCGCAATAGAATTTTTCTACAAAGTATTTCTTTGGAACTTTTCCTGCTATGATGAAATAACCTTTTTCTTTTAGTTCTTTATTCATAGCCCGCATGATGCTATAAGCGGTTGATTTTGCGACTCCCAGTATTTCCATTACATCATCTACTTCATAAAATTCCATGTAATCACCTCCTACCTCAAATTCTTCTCTGCCCAAAGTTTTAATGATTGTGCATTGGAAGAAATTAAATCAAGTCCATTTAATACTTCATCAAGCTCTGGTCTTTCCTCTTCTGTAATTACTCCATCTGCTGCTATATCAAGTAAAGTTTCTTTTATTGCACTTACCTTATTAAATGATGACAATACTTGTAATGTAAGCCTGTCCAACTCAGCAACTTCAATAGGTAATGTAGTATGCTTTCCTAAAGGACATTGTTCAGAACAATACTGATTGCATAATTCAGGTGCATTATAGGTATCACTCATGAGTAATACTTCCTCTGGATACGGGTCAAGACTTCCCAGCTCGATTCTTGCTAGTCTTGTCCTATCTATTCCTATAGCTTCAGATGCACCCTCTCGACTATTTAAAGCATCGTTGCACTTTGCGGCATCCATTCGTGCTAAATAATATATGCTATCAGCAGCTTTTGTTGCTTTTCTAGCCATTTATTTCACCTTCCTTTTACCATAGAATATATATAAAGTTATTTAGCACCAATATAGGTACTACTTTCTTGTACAACCAAAATCTAATTGTTTTTTTGATATTATATTTATGAGATAATTAAAGGGTATCTTTAGTCAATTATCTTTCTATTATTAAAACTATATAATTTCTTTTATAGTGTCACTATCTTGCAACACTGTTGGTAAAAAAAATTCATCCACCTTCAGATTGGGAAAGGCTATCATAAAGCCTACTAAAAACTTTTCTCCAATTGGATCTCCTGCTTTTGCTCTCCATAATTGGGACCTGCTCACGCTTATCTTATTGGCCATTTTAGTTTCTGTTAATTTTAAATCAGATTGTAATTTAACAAATTTATCTTTATTTATATATAATTTCATGGATTACTCACCTCCTTTGTTGCAAGTATGTGTCACCCTTTAGTAAGAATATACCATATCCATTTCGGATATGCAACACTTTTTTTAAAAAATATCAAATATTGTTTGATGTATGCAACATTTATTGTATAATAATAGTAATTATAGTCTTTTACATAACTTTATGACTATATAATTGAGGTGATCTAAATTGTCAAACTATGGAAAGTTTATTACTGAAAAGAGAGAAGAAAGAGGCTATAGCCAAAGAAAATTATCTATGGTTTCAGGTGTATCAAATACTACTATATGGAGAATGGAAAGAGGTGAAACTAAAAAGCCTGAAATCGAAAGTTTGAAAGCAATTGAAAAGGCTTTAGGGTTAGCGGAAAATACTATCGTTGATATTGCTTATCCTCCGGCTAATAATGATTGTTCTTCTTTGGAAGAAAAATATCCTGAAGTCCATGATATCGAAGAAGCTATGCAAGTATTATTAGCACAGCCTGGACTTATGCTTAAAGGTGAAATTTTAGATGATGAAGATAAAATTATATTGGCCAATGCTATTCAAATGGGATTAAGACTTGCTGAAGATATGAAAAAGAAAAACAAAGATAAGGGTAAATAGTATAGAGGTGAGGACTATGACTAAAGATACAGTTAAAAGGTTAGTAGAACTGTATGGTACTAGAAATCCTTTTGATATATGTGCCTATCTTGACATCAAAGTTAATTTTTCAGATTTAGGGAAGAAGATCATGGGATTCTATCAAAGGACAGAAGAAGGTATTATAATCCTTCATATAAATAATAGACTAGATGAAAAAACTCAAGAATATATTTGCACCCATGAGTTGGGACATGCTATGACTCATCCAGAAATGAATCTTAGCTTTTTTATTGAAAATCCATTACTCATAAAGAGCAAATATGAAATTGAAGCTGATACTTTTGCAGCAGAACTTTTATTAGAAGACAATTTATCTGATACATATGAAGGATATACTATTGAACAAATAGCATTAGCTGAGAATGTACCGGTACGATTAGTGGAACTTAAATGCAAAAATTTAAGTATTTTTTAAGCCTTTCCCAAGAACTTAGGTTCGGCATTTTTCAACAAAATAAGCCATTTCTTAAGATATTAAATTTTAAGAATCAGCATATTTTTTCAAGTAGGATATTTCCTATATGATTTAAATTATTTATATTTAAGGGGGTATTTTTATGAAAAAAACATTAGCAATTTTAGTAGGATTTTTATTAGTAATATCAATGGTAGGTTGTTCCACAAGTGGCACTAGTGGAAAATCTGCGGAAACTGATTCGCCTAAAAGTAGTAATTCTATTGAGTTCGAAAACATAGTTCTTAAAACTGATATGGGAATGACCACTGTTATTGGAGAAGCTATAAATAATGATAGCAAAGCACATAGTTTTACTTTTAAAATAAGCTTCTATGATGAAGGTGATAAGTTATTGGGAAGTGCTGTAGGTGCCATAAATAATCTGAATGGTGGAGAAATGAGAATCTTTAATGCTATAGCCACAGAAGATTATTCTCAAGCTAGTAGTTATAAAGCTCAGGTAGATGCAATGGTTTCAACTACTGACAATCAACCCAATATAATAGAATTTTCCAATACCATAGTTAAGTCTGATATGGGTTTTACTACAATCGAAGGAGAAGCTAAAAATCTTGATAACAAAGATCATTCATTTACGATAGTTATAGGTTTCTATGATAAAGATAAAAACTTATTAGGAAGTGCAGTTGGTACAATGAATGATTTAACTGCAGGTGATACTAAAGTCTTTAGTGCTATGGCTACGGAAGATTATTCTCAAGCTGACAGCTATATAGTACAGGTCGATACAATAGTTGAATAAAAAAATATTTTAGTAGTTAGCATAATGATAATTCTATAATGCAATTTGAGGTGATATTATGCCAGCGTATAAAGATGAAGAGCGCAAAAGCTGGTATGCGTCATTCTATTATGTAGATTGGACTGGTGAGCGAAAAAGAAAGTTAAAGCGAGGATTTAAAAAAAGACAAGATGCTTTGGACTATGAAAGAAACTTCTTGCAAAAAGAAGCTAAAACAAGTGATATTGAATTTGGTAATCTTGTTGAAAACTATTTAGAAGATAAAAGTTCTAGATTAAGAGTAACCACCATGGAAACTAAAAGCAATATAATAGAAACCAAGATTTTGCCATTCTTTGAAAACTTACCTATAAACAAGATTAAATCTACTCATGTACGAAAGTGGCAAAATAAAATGATTAAAGAAGGTTATGCTCCAACCTATTTAAAAACTATAAATAATCAACTTAGTGCTATATTTAATTATGCTGTTAGACATTATGGGCTACAAGAAAATCCAGTTCATATCGCTGGATCTATGGGGAAGAAAAATGCAGACAGTATGAAGATATGGACACTAGATGAATTTAATAAGTTTATAGAATTCGAAGATAAACCTGCAGCTAAACTTGCTTTTGAGATATTATTTTGGACTGGTATCAGATCAGGAGAATTGTTAGCCTTAACACCGGAACATATTCTACCGGATAAAATACTAGATATTAATAAATCTTATGCACGATTGAAGCAAGAAGATATAATTGATAAACCTAAGACCGAAAAGAGCATAAGATTAATTCCTATCCCTGATTTTTTATATGACAATATTCAAAGTTATATTAGTTCATTATATAAGATTGAACCAGATGAAAGAATCTTTTACTTTACTAAGAGTTTCCTAAAAAAAGAGATTGAACGCTGCTGTAAACTTTCAGGGGTAAAAGAAATTAGGGTACATGACCTAAGACATTCTCATGCTTCATTGTTAATTGAATTAGGATATGATATATTATTAATATCCGAAAGACTTGGACATGAAAATGTAGAAACTACCTGGAACACATATGGACATTTATATCCGAATAAACAAGTAAAATTAGCTTCTCATTTAAACGACTTACAAAATAGTATCACTGTAGTATCACAAGAAGAAAACAACCCCTAAAAGGTTAGTAATTTACAGCCTTTTAGGGGTTTTGTTTATTATTCCCACTCAATAGTCGCAGGTGGTTTATTTGTTATATCATATACCACCCTATTTACTTCCTTCACTTCATCTGTAATTCTTGTTGAAATCTTCTCTAACAAATCTAATGGAATTGGATACCATTTAGCTGTCATAGCATCTTTAGTAGTTATAGCTCTTAGTCCTATTAAATGTTTATATGTTCTTTCACCGTCTATAACTCCTACCGATTGAATATTAGGTAATACTGCAAAATATTGCCAGATTTCTTTATCTAGACCTGCTTTTTTAATCTCATCTCTGTAGATATAATCTGCATCTCTAAGAATATCTAGTTTTTCTTTAGTTAATTCTCCTAAACACCTAACGCCTAGTCCTGGTCCCGGGAATGGCTGCCTGCTTACTAACTCTTCATCAATCCCTAATGCCCGACCAACTTCTCTAACTTCTTCCTTATATAATTCTTTAAGTGGTTCTATAAGCTCAAAGTTAACATCTTCAGGTAAACCTCCAACATTATGATGGGATTTAACTGCTACTTTACCATCTTTATTCAAGCTCTCAACTATATCTGGATAGATCGTTCCTTGAACTAGGAATTCTATGTCTTCAAGTTTTGATTGTTCTTCTTCAAATACCCTAATAAATTCTTCTCCGATTACCTTTCTTTTCTGCTCAGGATCAGTAACTCCTTTTAACTTTCCTAAAAATCTATCCTCAGCATCAACCACTATTAGATTCATATGGAATTTATCTCTAAACACACTCTCTACTTCTTGTCTTTCATTTTTTCTTAAAAGACCATGGTCTACAAATACACAGACTAGATTATCTCCAATAGCCTTATGAACTAATACTGCTGCCACAGAAGAATCTACCCCACCTGATAAAGCACATAAGGCTTTTTTATTTCCTACTTTTTCTTTAATTTCTTCTAATTGCTTATTTATAAAGTCTTGTATTATCAATATGTTGCCTCCTTTTTAGCGTCTGCTATAGTTTGGTGATTCCTTTGTAATATGGATATCATGAGGATGATTTTCTATCAAAGATGCAGATGTAATCTTTATAAATCTTGCCTTATCTTGTAACTCTTCAATATTTTTAGCTCCAACATATCCCATTCCTGATTTTAATCCACCAACAAGTTGATATACTACATCTCCTAATGGTCCTCTATAATGTATTCTGCCCTCTACACCTTCTGGTACATATTTCTTAGTATCTTCTTGGAAATATCTATCCTTGCTACCTGAATCCATGGCACCCATAGAGCCCATTCCTCTATATTCTTTGTATCTTCTGCCTTCATATAAAACTTCTTCACCAGGGCTTTCATCAGTTCCAGCAAACAATGATCCTGCCATTATTACATTTGCTCCAGCTGCTATAGCTTTTGTTATATCACCAGAGTACTTGATTCCTCCGTCGGCGATAACTGGAACACCATATTCTTTTGCTGCCTTAGCACAATTGATTACAGCTGTTATTTGTGGTACACCGATACCAGTTACAACTCTAGTAGTACAAATAGAACCAGGTCCTATACCTACCTTTACAGCATCTGCTCCAGCCTTTATTAGATCTACCGTAGCCTCAGCTGTTGCCACATTTCCTGCAATTACTTGTAGATTGGGATATTCTCTTTTTATTTTGCCTACAGCTTCTAATACTCCTTTAGAATGGCCATGAGCAGTATCAACAACTATAACGTCTACCTTGGATTTAACTAATGCTGCTACCCTCTCCATCATATCTCCTGTTACTCCAACTGCAGCACCAGCCAACAATCTACCTGTATGGTCCTTAGCTGAATTTGGATATTGAATAGATTTTTCTATATCCTTTATAGTTATCAATCCTGATAGCATAAAATTATCATCTACTAAAGGAAGTTTTTCAATCTTATGTTGTTTCATAATTTCTAGAGCTTCATCCATAGATATGTCTATTTTTGCAGTAACTAAATTTTCCTTAGTCATCACATCATCGATTTTCTTTGCAGTTTCTTTTTCAAATCTAATATCTCTATTAGTTATAATACCTACTAGCTTTCCATCTTCATCTGTTATTGGGACTCCAGATATATGATATCTTTCCATTAATTCTAAGGCATCTGATACGCTATGGTAAGGAGATAAAAAAAATGGATCAGTTATTACACCATGTTCTGACCTTTTTACCTTATCCACCTCTAATGCTTGCTGCTCTATAGACATATTTTTATGGATTATACCGATTCCACCTTCTCTAGCCATAGCTATTGCCATCTTAGATTCTGTTACCGTATCCATTCCAGCACTCATTAAAGGTATATTTAATTTAATGTTTTTAGTTAAATAAGTATTGATATTAGTCTCCTTAGGTAGTACTTCAGATTTACCAGGAAGTAGAAGAACATCATCAAAAGTTAAACCCTCACCTACAAATTCCACTATACATTCCTCCTTTATTATTCTGTCAAAGCATTTATTATTAGTATAACAATATATAAATTAATAATACTTTTTCTATCTTAATACTATATTCTAATTTATAAATCCTAAAAAAACAAGTTGTAAAATAAATTTTAATAAAAAAGAAAAAATCTCAAAGGATTTTCTCCCTTGAGATTTTTTCTTTAATAGCTAATACATTTTACTTCCTCAATCGTTTTGGCATCTCTGGTTGGTAGAAAAGTCCCCAGCAGGCAACCTCTGCGCCAAGATTTGCGAATGTAAGTGATAAAACTGCAACTAAGTTAAGTAGGTAACTTTTGTTCTTCATATTTACCCTCCTCCCCCTTTTATATACATATAGTGTATATAGTTCTACCTTTTTACATAGGCGGTAGATTGCAACCCACGGCTAAGATCTCCTTCCATAGGTATTCTTATATTTACCCTAAATTCGCTTCCTAAATCTTCTATATTCATAATTCCATTATATTGATTTACTATAAATTCAATATTTCCTAAACCAAATCCATGGTTCTCCTTATCAGCTTTAGTTGTAAACCTGTTTGTAATATCTTTAGTCTCTA
Organism: uncultured Tissierella sp.; assembly: GCF_902479755.1. Taxonomy (NCBI): domain Bacteria; kingdom Bacillati; phylum Bacillota; class Tissierellia; order Tissierellales; family Tissierellaceae; genus Tissierella; species uncultured Tissierella sp. The sequence goes on from NZ_CABSQO010000001.1 coordinate 208,733, forward strand.
ATTTTATTTTTTGAGATTTCGTATTATTTGCTTTGATTATTAAATAAGTTTCTTCCATATTTATAGATAGATAAACTTTTCTTTCAAATTTTTTATCAATTAAAGTACACGCTTCTATTGCATTATCCAGTATATTCCCGATTATAATAGAAAGGTCAACAAAATCAATTGATAATTCTTCAGGTATATCTATTTCTAATTCCATATCGATATTCTCTTCAAAGGCTTTATTCTTTTTTATGCTTACTAGAGCAGTGATGACGGGATGATTTGTTTCAATTATTTTATTCATATTGCTGACTCTATCATTGATCTTTGTTATGTACGCCTTTGCATCATCAAAATCTCCTAAGCACATTAAGCCATAAAGGGTGCTAAGATAATTATTTAAATCATGTCTCTGAGATCTTATTGTATGAAGAATATCACTCATGCTTTTAATATAGAAATCCTTTTTATGAAATTCCTCTTCCTTCACCTTCCAAATCATTTCCTGCTGATATTGATATATCATCTTTTTAGATGTGGAATATATTATCCAGCTAAATATTATAGCACCTATCCCCATCCCTATTAAATATATATAAGCAGTTACAGATTCCACCATTATGTACTTGTATAAAGTCAGTGTCATATATATAACTAAAATATTAAAAAATCCAATTAAGATAATAGTTTTTATACTGCTAGTTTTCATGTATAAAGGTATATTAATCTTTCTTATTAGATATTTGATAAATAAATAGAATCCTCCTTTAGAGCAAATTATTCCTAATATTCTATAAATATTTAATTCTAATATTAATGATGGTTGTATCTGAAAAACTAGAACTATAATATTTGCAGCTGTTAATTCAAAGATAAACATAAATATAGTAGCTAGAATACTATAAATCAATATCTTAGGAAATTTTTCATCTAACAAATATGAATACACAATTGTAGATACAATAAATATAGCTATAAATCCCAAAGAGTTTGCTAACCCAAATACATGATTAATCAATGTACTAAAGATTACTAGATTTGATAAAAACATTACAGAGTTTTTCCTATTTATATTCTTTTTCTGGAATATCCTAACTAGAAAATAAAAAACTAAAACTGTATCTAATATATTTGTAAATATATTCATTATAGTCAAATCCATTATATTACACCCCCAATCATCTAGGAAAAAACTCTTCTAAACTATTTATTTATGAATGTCAAGGTCCAATAGTACTAATTATTCCATCCCTACTTACTAATATAACATATTAATTAAATCAAGCAATAAAAAAGAATTACTTTATAGCCAGCAATTCTTTAAACACTAGTTTACTTTTCACTTTCAAGGGCATGTATTAGGGTTAATGATTCTAATAGAAAACCAGTAGAAGCTATGGCCGCATAATAAACAAATTTATCGCTAAAAGCCATTGATATTAGTATAATAATATTTCCTATAATAACTGTTTGTAAACTTCTACGTCTATATAGTATTTTTTCTTCTTCATCTAATGGTTTATTTTCACTTTCCAATGGGGCATATAAATAAACAAAAAATATTGAAAATACCATGGATATTAGAACATAGTATGGCTGATAAATTACAGGCAATAGTTTCAATAGTAGAATTGAGGGAAATAACAACATTGATGTTCCTATAAAGCAATTAATTACAGTTTTGGCATGATATCCTCCTGCCTGTATTCGAAGACTACTAAAAAACAAAATAAATATAATGGATTCTTTTAGTAGACCAGTCAAAATTCCGATAATTGCAATTCCTAGACCCTTTAAAATTGTAGCCACAAGTAATTGCAATCCATAACGATATACCTCTATATCCTCTTCCTTTATAATATCTCTAGCACATAATTCTTTTAATGTTAATTTACATATATAGTCTGTCATATAATTAAACACCTACCTTAATACCATAAGTCAAAACTTCTATAGTATAGTTTTTTTTAACTAGTTAATATTTTTTATTATATCATGACTTGTCCTTACTATGTACAATTGTATTTAGTCATTTTTCCTGATTTCTCGCCATAATTCATCATTTAATTTAATATAGTCGATAAAAAAGATGCCATTTCACTGGCATCATCTGTTTGTTTTCTATACTTACCTTAACTTCATTTCAATATTAAATATTTCATTCCAACTATTAACTATAGGTCTAATTATATGAGGTCCTATCTTAGATATAATAACTAGCTGAGAATTCTCATACTTTTCATCTATAGTCTTAAAATCAATTCTTTTCCCCACTACATCTACTTGATTCCAGCCACTTTCAAGTTTTAAAAACCCCTTTAATCTATAAGCATCAGATTTTATTCCATCAATGAATTTGATTAAGTCATCCTTTTTAATCTCTCCATCATAAGTGAGCATTAAGGTTTTAGGTTTTGTTTCAGGCACATTTGTGGAATCTTCATTTTCCGCCCAATTATATTTCATCAAGTCTTCATACAGAAAATCATAATCGAGCTTACCAAATTCCATAGTTTCAATAGGTATTGCAGGGTTAATTTCTTTTATCTTAGATATTATATTAATCAATTTTTCTTCATTAATCAAGTCCACCTTGCTAATAACTGCTAGATGACAATGTTTAATTTGCCTCTCTACAGTTTCTAAGTCTTCCAATTGCTCCAAGAAATTTACACCATCAGCTACACATATTGCCGCTTTATAATCGTATAAATCTCCCTTTACAGCCTTTATACCCTCTAATATCTCCCCAATATTTGAAGGATCTGCAAGACCAGAGCTTTCTACAAATAAATATTTTAAATCTCTGTCTGCCATTTCAATCATGGCATGAGCAAAGCTAAGCTTTAAGCACGAGCAAAAAATAGACCCTCTATTAATCTCAACTATTTCCATACCTTCTTTTTTTATGATTTCTCCATCTATGCTGATGCGACCAAATTCATTCATTATAACTCCCACTTTTTCTCCAGATAAGTCCTCTAAAATATTGGTTAAAAATGTAGTTTTGCCTGAACCTAAAAATCCTGTTAAAAGATATAGATTAATTTTTTTATCCAATTATTACACCTCACTATATTATGAATTTTTATAATATCAACTATTTCCCTTATCACATAGATATATTTAAATGTATCTATGTGTTGATTAAATTATAACCCCAATAAAGGGGTCATGTCAATATAAGGGTTATTTTTGTATCATACTCTTAAATTCTTCAACCTTTGGTACTCTCCCGACCATAATCACTTTTTCATCAACAACTATCCCCGGTGTAGTCATGATACCATATTTCATCATGGTAATTAAATCTTCAACCTTTTCTATTTCCACCTCAATACCTAAGTCTGCTGCTGCTTTTACTGCATTATCATATGACTTATCACATTTATCGCAACCTGCTCCCAATATTTTTATTATCATTTTCTCACTCCTTTTTTCCCAATCCATCTTTGAAAAAATCTATTAGATAATTAAACTCTATTGCATATTCATCGACATCTATAACCTTTGTAATATCATGAAGATTAGTTAATAAATAGGATATCATATTCTTAATAAATATCTTTGGTAAGTCTTCCCTTAGTTCTCCCCTTTCATAGGCCTTATTTATTATAACATCTAAATGATCATTACCCTTAAAATCATATTTTTCCTTTACCTTATCCAATATTGGATTATTTAAGTCTTTTAAGTAACTGGCTGAAAATCTATCTATCTCAGGCTTATATCTCGCAAACTCCGCACCTGTTTTACTCATAATCTTAAACAATGTAAATATATCTTTATCAAAATCTTCAGGCTTTATTTTTTCATTAAAAAACTTCATCTTTTCTTGAGCTAGAATATCATACAAATAGACATATAACTCTTCTTTATTCTTGAAATGATAGTAAAATGTTCCTTTACTTATTCCAGCTTCCTTTAAGATATTATTTAACGATGCATTATCATATCCCTTATCTCCAAATTCAATTAAAGCTGCATTTATTAACTCTTCTCGTTTCTCAAAGGATTTCTCCTTTTTTACATTCAAAAACACCGCTCCTCTCCATTACAATCAGTAAACCGTTTGTTTACTATACTCTTATCTTTTTAAGGAATAATAGATAGGACAATATATTTAATATTACCATATATACTAAACCTATAAAATAATATTGATTATATGAAAGATAGAGTCCTCCACCTTTTATTATACTACTAATTACCTTAGCTGACCAGAATCCTGGTGCAAAAGAGAAAAACATTTCCTTTGCTCCTCCAAAGAATAATGCAATTATTGGAAAGATTATTATACTACCTCCAGCTTTCATCACAGCAAATCCTTCAATCTTATTTTTAGCAAAGCAATTAATCAATAAACCTGATATAGGAGCTTCTAAAGATGCTAACAAAGATATAGGAATAATATCTTTTATGGAGATATCTCCTACTTTTGAAAACCATATTACAAATATAGTGGCTACAACACAAATTAAATATACTGCAATTAATCTAAAACTTAAAAACTGATGCATGCTAAGAGGCGTAACCTTAATATTAGTTAATACATTATCATCCCTATACTCTAATATAGAAAATCCTATTAACGTTCCATAAGATATAGGTACAATTAATACTAAGATGACTAAGATTAAATCATTAAAGGGTATAAAATTAAATCCATATTTATCAGATATCCAAGGTAAAAAATATCTGCCAAGCAATCCAAATATAATAGGATATATTAACATAAATCCCATCATGGAATCTCTACTCCATTTTTTAACCTCTGATTTTAGAAAATTTCCATACATGATTATTCACCACTTTCCTTTATAGAGTATCTCTCCTTTATAACCTTCTAATAGTTTAATGAGTAATTTTTGCGTAGTAGATTTACCAACACCAGAAGGGCCTAATAGACCAAATATCTCTCCATCCTTTATTTCAAAGGATATCCCTTTTATGGTGTCTTCTTCATTCTTAGGATACTTAAAGGTTAAATCTTTAATTTTATACAAATTAATCACTCCTTTTTATAGACCATGCAGCCTAGACCGATAAGTCTATCGTATCTTTATGTTTTTTATTTGTCAATAAAAATTGCAGCAGTTAACATTAGATTTCTATAAAAATAAACATATGACTAAATCAATGGAATAACATATATTGTAATCATAGTTATCTTTTTCACAAATCAAATTCAGAAAGTATTGACTTTTCGCTCATTATATCGTATGTTTAAAGTATAGCTAATAACTTTAAAGGGGGGGATAATTATCTTATTTGAAAGTTTGCTAAGCTAATGTATAAAACCAGGGGGTGACCTTATGAATTTTGAATTTTGGATAGAAGCGGAAAAATTCTTATACGACTCTTTTTTCTTTCACTTAATTATCCTAGGTCTTGTTTTAATATTTATAGTCCACAGATTAACGTTTATAGGATATAATAATAGCAAAGCTTCTAACATTATATTTTCTATTGTTATTATCTTTTTCATTATCTTTGGTATAAATACCATAGCAAATTTTAATAAATATAAGGTATTGTACAGTTATAATAGATATATTAATTATGGTGTAAGAAATAATAAAAAAACCATTTTTACATACCATTATCCTGGTCATTGGGAAACTAACATCTATAGTAAATTGTACTTAGTAGATAATTTTAGAAAAGCTGGAATATATGAAGAGGAAATAGTAACAGAGGATGTCGAATTTCTCGGCAGAGATGAAGATAACTTTTATTTTCAAGATAAAGATCAAATAATATACAGAAAATTAGGCGATTATTTAGAGATTGCTGATGATATTTCGAAGCCAATAAAAGAGGGAGTAAAATTTCATTTAACAGATTTACGATTTAAGGACATTGGATTTAAAGAAAAGTCTCCTTATACTTATCTATTAAACTACAAGATACCTAAAAGTGAATCAAATAAAGAGTTTGAAAATCCTGAAAATCTACAAATTTTATTAGAAAAAGAAACTACATCAGCTTGGCTCAATCCTCTAGCCTCCAATACGCCTTCAATCAATGAAGAAAATAAATAAACCTTTAATATAAAAAAATTAAATACAATAAAAGGTCTAATGATTTTTATCATTAGACCTTTTATTGTATTTAATTAAAATTTTCCTATTTTGCTTTTTCAGGAGTGTCAGCTAATAGACCAACCTTCTCCCATCCCCAGTCATAATTCATAGGGTCTGCATCCCAGTAGTTAACTCTGTTATTAAGTGCTGTCAATTCAATTCTATAGTGAGTTGGAGCTACTATAACTTGCTCCATAGCATATTTTTGCCAATCATGATATGCTTTTACCATGTACTCATTATCCATTCCATCTGGTCCAAATGCATCATTTGAATTAATAGCTTGAATTAATTTATCGTTTTCATCTGCTGCAAATCTTACATAGTTAAACAGAGAGTGTCTTCCCCATAATCCTGATGGCTCTGGGTTAGATCCTACTAACCAAGCTCCTGCAAATAGATCTATATCTTCATTATCTTCTTCAACCATATCGTAGAATGCATTCATCTCTATTAATCTGCCATTTTGTAATACTACATCTAATCCAACATCTCTAAAGTTTTGAATATAGAATTGAGCTAATGGCTCAGCTATATCTCCACCTGACATTGAAAGATAGTTGATTTGTAGCTTGTTACCCTTTGGATCTTCTCTAAGTCCATCTCCATCTACATCTTTATATCCAGCTTCATCTAATATTTGCATTGCTTTTTCTGGGTTATATGGATAACCTTCTTGCTTATCATTCCAGAAACTAGCATGATATGGCGTAATTAATGCATTAGCAGGTATTCTCAAATCGTTATAGAACAATTCTGCTACTTCTTCATTATTCATAGCATAAGCTATTGCTTGCCTTAATTTCACATCAGCTAATTTTGCATTTGGATCTGGTACAACCTGTTTAGTTTCTACATCCCACTTTCCTTGTTTAAATCCTAGATATCCTAAAGATCTGCTTACAGCTGATGTTAAAGTGATATTGTTTAAATCCTTATACTCTGGATAACTATTAACATTGATTCTATTAACAATATCAAATGTTCCAGCCTTTAATGCTTCTACAATAGTATCTGAACTTGTTCTCTTTGCTACAATCTTATCTACCTTTGGTTTCTCTCCAAACCAATATGGATTTGGAACGTATTCTACTGATTCTCCAGGTACTATATTAGATACCATAAATGGACCATAAGATAGTGGATTTTTTCTAACTTTATCATGGGATTCCATTTTATCTATTGGAATATCCTTTAGATAATGTGCCGGTTCAGCTTGATAGGTAAGACCTGCACCCCATAATATCGCTGGTGTAAACTCATAGAAGCTTACTTCAAGAGTTTTATCATCGATTCTCTTAAGTCCTGAAATAGTATCTGCTTTTCCTTGGTTATAGTCAAGCATACCTACAACATTATGATAATCACTGTCAAATCTAACACCTGGATAATCTTTGTGCCCTATACTATTGTATACAAAGATTAAATCATCAGAAGTTACAGGTACTCCATCAGACCAAGTTAAATCCTTGTGAATCCTGTAAGTAGCTGTTTTAGCTTCTCTGTCGAAATCAACATCACACCATCCGCCATTTGCTATTTCTTTATTTGGACCTGATCTCATGAATCCTGATTGTAGAGGCTCTGCTAATTGACTGTCTACAGCATTTGAAGATAAGAATTCATTAAAAATACCTTCAAAAGGTGTATCTGTTACTATAGCAACATTAAGTGTACCGCCTACTGTTGCTCCATCTTTTTTAATAGTCATTGGATGAGGTAGTACAATCTCACCTGCTCCTACATCAGGTTCGTCTTGTCCTTGATCGCCTTTATCTTCTGGCTGTTGAGACACATCTTCATTACTTACTGGTGGCTCTTGGTCTACCTTTTTACCACAGGATGTTAGTACAAGTACTAATACCAGCAGTAGTGGAATAATAACTTTCCAACTTCTTTTCATTTTAATTTCCCCCTTCTTTATCCTAATCTTTGTTTCGCGTCGGACGCCCTTTTAACAGCTTGCCCAACGTAATTTATACACAGCATCATTACTAGTATCAATAATGATGCAGGTAACCATAACCATAGTTTGCCTGTCATGGCACCTGGAGTTCTTGCATATGAAACCAAAGTTCCAAGTGATGGTGTCGCTGGCGGCAAACCAAATCCTAAGAAAGATAATCCAGTTTCAATTCCTATGTTCCCTGCAAATCCTAAAATCAACTCAACAATAATGATTGAACTAATATTTGGAAGAATTCCAGTAAGCATAATCTTAAAATCACTTGTACCCATTATCCTAGAAGCATTTATATAATCTCTTCTATTTTCCGATAATGCCTTACTCCTTACTAATCTAGTCATCCCAACCCAATAAAATATACTCATAATAAATATGAAATGCCACATAGTATATTTTGGAATTACAACTACGAAGGTAATGATAAGCATAGTTGTAGGCAATATAGAGATAAAATCACATACTCTCATTATAATACTATCTACCTTCCCACCATAAAACCCTACAATCAATCCCATGATCACTCCCGTTACAGAGGTCAGTATGGTAACAGCAAAGCCTATTAAAATGGAGTTTCTTCCACCTATTAACAATTGTCCTGCAATTGATCTTCCTCCAATATCTGCCCCCAAAATAAATTCTTTGCTAGGTGCATGATATTTATTTCTCAAATTTATCCTCATAAGCTCTTCTTGATCTATTAGAAAAGAACCTACTATTACAGTGGTAAAAATAATAACTAACATAATAAGACAGAATGTTGCCAGCTTATCAGCCCTAAATTCTCTTTTTATTACCTTCCAAAATGAGGGTACCTCACTAACGGATTTTAATGTTTCTTCATCTATTTTAGAGGCAACATCTTTCACAACTTTTTTTTCTTTATTCATACCTGCTACCCCCTATTCTATCCTTATTCTTGGATCAACAATTGTCATAATTATATCTGACAATAAACTTCCAAGTAACGTCAATACACCAAATAATAGAACCAAAGCATTCATTACTGAATAATCTCTACTGGTAATTGAGGATATAAATAGTTCCCCCATGCCTGAGTAGGAAAATATAGTTTCGATAAAAATGGAACCGCCTAAAAGTCCAGTAATGGTAAATCCAAAGAACGCAGCTATTGGAAGCAATGAGTTTCTAAATATATGATGACTATAAACCTTGTTTATAGGAACTCCCTTACTTCTTGCAGTTTTTACATAGTCTTGAGTTTTAGCATCTATTACTTCGTTTCTAAGATATTGTATCGTTCCTGTAGTCCTTAAGATAGCAGCTGTAATTGCAGGTAAAATCATATGATGGAGTCTACTAAGAACATAAGCAAATGTTCCTTTTTGAATTCCTACTTCTACAGAACCCGTAGTTGGAAACCATCCAAATTTATATCCAAATATTGCTAAAAGTATCAGTGCCAAAATAAATGAAGGTATTGCAAAGCTTACAAAATTATATATAATTACTCCTTTATCAAAACGCGAATTATTGTATCTTCCAGAATATATTCCAAGTGGTATTGCTATAAGGTATGTCAATGTTAAAGTCAATAATGACAGCCATAATGTATTTACTGCTCTTGCCCCAATTAATTTTTCAACAGGCATTTTATAAGTATAGGATTGTCCAAATTCTCCTTTTGTAATGATCTTAGTAACCCAATCCTTATATTGTTCAGGTATAGGTTTATTTAAGCCATGCTTTTCTCTTAATTGTTCAATAACCAGTGGATCCATATCTGGAGTTATCAAACCTGTAAAAGGGTCTCCAGGCATCATCTGACCTAGTGCAAATACAATTAAACTCAATATTATAATCTGAGGTATCATCAATAGCACTCTACGCAATACTGTTTTCCACATCTTACAAATCCTCCTTACTTTTTACTGCAACATAATGAGTATCAGAAATTTGAACTAAATCAAAAACTCTTCCTTTTTCATCATAGAATAGATGTTCTCTGTCTTTGTACTCTTGTTCTACTTGGATTCTATTATTGCGAAGTTCTTCTCTATTTTCAGCATTAATTTCTGGAATAGCTGCAATCAGCCTTTTAGTATAAATATGCTGTGGATTATTGTATATATCATCCCTTGTCCCTGCTTCCACAAATCTTCCTCTATACATGATGTATATGTAATCACACATATGTTTTACTACACCTAAGTCATGAGATATAAAAAGATAACTTAAACCAAAATCTTTTTGTATTTCCTTCAAGAAATTTAACACCTGTGCTTGAACTGATAAATCAAGAGCAGAAACGGGTTCATCTGCAACAATTAATCTTGGATTTAAAGATACAGATCTTGCTACACCTATTCTTTGTCTTTGTCCTCCAGAGAATTCATGCGGATACCTATATAAGGCGTCAGCAGGCATTCCAACTATATTTAATAGCTCTAAAACTTTTTCTAGTTCTTCTTCTTTTGTTAATTTTTCATGATTTCGAATTGGCTCAGCGATAATATCTCTAATCCTCTTTTTAGGATCTAAACTAGATAAAACATCTTGAAATATCATTTGAACATCTTTGTTATATTCTACTTTTTTTCTTAGCCTTTTTGTATTGACTGGTTGTCCATCATATAAAATTTCTCCACCAGTTGGCCTTTCAAGTCCAACGATAGCCTTTCCGATTGTGGTTTTACCAGAACCTGATTCACCAATAAGTCCATAGGTTTTTCCTTCTTCTATTGAAAAAGTGACTCCATCAACTGCATAGACATAGTCTTTTATCGTATTAAAAAATCCTCCACGAATAGGAAAATGAACTTTTAAATTATTAATTTCTAGGAAACTCATTTTAATAACCTCCTTCATTTTCGAAGTGGAAATCTTTCCAGCAAGTACACCTTACAAAATGATTCTTTAAAACTTCATGAAGTTCAGGATTATCTTCATGCTCTGAAGCTGCTATCCAAGGAATTCTTGACGAAAAACGACAGCCTTGTCTTGGTAAATTCTTCAATGATGGAACCATTCCATGAATAACGTGAAGTTCTTCATCATCTGAATCAGATTGAGGTATTGATTGCAGCAATGACCTTGTATAAGGATGAAGTGGATTACTAAAAAGCTCATTCGCCTCAGCAATTTCAACGATTTGTCCAGCATACATTACAGCAACTCTATCTGCCATCTGTGCAACTACCCCTAAATCGTGGGTAATAAGAATAATACCAGCATTGATTTTATTTTTAAGTTCCATTAAAATATCTAGTATCTGAGCTTGTATTGTAACATCTAAGGCAGTAGTAGGCTCATCGGCTATAATTATATTAGGATTACAGGAAAGAGCTATGGCTATTAAAACTCTTTGCCTCATACCGCCTGATAATTGATGAGGAAACTGATTAGCTGTTCTTTTAGGATTAACTATCCCTACTTGATCTAAAAGCTGTAACATTCTTTCATGTCTTTGATCACTATTCAGATCCGTATGATAGATTAAAGACTCCTCTATCTGTTTCCCAATCCTATGTAATGGGTTTAATGATGCTAATGGATCTTGAAAAATAAAACCAATCTCCTTACCTCTAATTTCATTTAGTTGCTCCTCAGAATAATTAACCATGTTTTCGCCATCATAAATTATTTCACCACTGACTCGAGTAAAATTCTTGTCATGTAATCCTACTATAGAGTTGGCAATTGTACTTTTTCCGCAGCCAGATTCTCCAACTATTGCTAGCAGCTCATTTTTGTGTAAAGAGAAAGAGACACCATCGACTGCATCAAAATACTCATCTTCAAATCTAAAGGCAGTGTGTAAGTCTTTGATCTCTAATATTTTTTCATTTCCCATTTCCCATTTCCTTTCTTATTATATTTATTTACTAGTGTATTATATAAGTTTAGACACTAGGATTTACTCTTTAGATGCTTTCACTGAGTATATATAAAAATAAATGCAACCTCGGCATTTATTCCATAAATATTTAGCAACATAATCTTTGAATTATAAACTCTTTTCTTTAGTTTTTATTAAGTATCCGGGCTTACTTTTATAAATAAGATAGCTAAAAGTTTTACTATCGTTCTTTAATACTCTTACTAGATTATACTAAGACTAATATATAATTTATGCCTATATATCTTCATATTAAATAATATTTTAATAACTATCATATATTTATAAGAAAATGAGAGATTAAAAAATACTAAGCTATAATACAAAAATAATATATTTTCATTGGGTACTATTAGTATAAAAAAAAGAACCCTAAGGTTCTTTTATATTCCATCTACTGCTATATCATAACAATTAAGTATCTTTAAAATATTATTTCCATCACCATATATTAATTCTCCCTTATACTTGGGGAAATTTTCACTACCTATTTGAGTAGTATTCCACTTCACATTTCCTCTTAACTCTTCTTCATTATTAGCAGTAGTTTCTACTTTAACATTTAATTTTTCATTTATTCTTATTTTCAATCTATTAATATTATCAACTATTAAATTATTATCTAAACTATCAACTATCAAATCTAAATCATTTCCACCGTTTATCTCTACTTCCTTATTGTCTGGTATAATAATATTTAAATCCCTAAGATTATACTGATAATAATCTGATTTGTCTTTAAATGTTATATACATAATATTTCCTGATTTATTTATACTTATATGATTTTCATTTAATAATTTCTCAGCATTTTCTTTATTATCCGTTGTTATATTTATAAATCCTGAAGTAGTTATTTTATCGCTTTTACTAGTTCTAACAGTAAACTCTGAATATCTAGGTCCATCAATTATTATTTTTTCTATACCATCTTCTACACTATATTCTTCAAATGGTAATTCATAATTAAATGTCTGTGATGCTACTCTTGATTTTATAACTGTCATCACACCTGTTTCTACAAGTCCATAAATCAATATATTCACAAATAATATAATCATTACAATAAATACAGAAAACACATCATATCTTATTATTATACCCTCATTTTCTCTTTTCTCCTTAAAACTAAACCAGAGAATCTCTCCGCCTAGTAAAACTAATATACTAGGCCAAAACTTTATGGCAAGTTCTGCAGCTGATAGTTCATTGATTTGAGCTATAAATATCAGTATTCCAAATCCAATTAAAACTATGGCCATAGATATGGTCCCTACTCTTCTATTCTTCATATTCCTCATCCTCCTCCATATCATCATCCACAATATTTTTATTTTTGTGAAGTATTTTAATACCTCCAATAATGAATATCAAAGCTACTATGGAAGTTTGGATATAGTTTCTTACCTGATATAAGTTATGGTAATTAAATATTTTAGAAAGAACCTGACTTAATATTGGATAAAATACTTTTTGTAATGCAATAAGCACCCCTATTCCCACAAGCCCAATGCCTATATATTCAGGCTTAATAGTTGGTAATAGCTTCGATATATCCATATCTTCTACATCACTTCCATTAAGTGTATGGAAAGCATCAAAGAATGAATAAAACCAAATCAACGGCAATAAAAACAGTAAAAAACTTAACTGAAGCCATCCCATAAAAAATATAGCGAAGAAAAATCCACCCATCAATACTAATCCTTTTTTCTGATAGCCTAGGTACATATGACCTGCTCCTGGTATGATTGATAAAGCCAAAGTAATAATCTTTTTATTGGAAATTTTTGTTTCTTGTGAATTCCAGATGTTTTTTATTTCTGAGCTATCTCCATATCTCATGGCATTAATTGTAGAAAATGCATCTATTAGTGCTACCAACCAAATAATAGGAACTCCTACAAGCAATATTAAAAATTCTTCTCTATAAGTCAAAACGCTTAACCCAATGGTGCCTACACATAGCATTCCAAATATGAGGAGATAAATAAATCCTCTATCGGCATATCCTAAGTAGAAATGAGATAACCCTGGTATAAACGACAACAAAAATGTAGTAAATTTATTTTTTTGTCTCATATTATTAATCCTCCTTACCTATTCTAAATTGAAAATTATTTATAAACTTAGAAGTTCTATTTGTTATTTCTTCTGTAAGATCATATATTGTACTAGCTTTGAATCTGCTTTCTTTTGAAGATACATTTGAAGATATCTGAGGTACGGTATCTACTATTCTCCCAAAGAATCCTGTAGCAGTTAAAATAACAGCTACTGACGCTACTGCTGCATAATATACAAAGAAATCGTTAGATACTTTTTTCTTTATTGTTTTCTTTGTTGTTTTCCGTATTGGTTTCTTTATAGGAGTAATATTTTTAATACTATCTAGAACCTTTACTGTGAAATCCTCTGGAATAATAGCTCCTACATTTTCCATCTCTTGTTCATCTATGAGAGAAAGAAAAATCTCCATGCATTCATCACATAGAAGTAAATGCTCCTCCATCCTTCTATGAATTTCTTTATCAAGAAGATTATTTTTGTATAAAACCCATTCTACATAATCATAATGTTTCATAATCTTTCCCTCCATTTCTCTTTTAACATATTTCTTCCCCGATATAATCTTGAAGCTATTGTCTTAACTGTAGTTCCCTCTTCTGATGCAATTTCCTCATAAGACTTTCCTTGTAAGTAAAACTTTGTTATTGTATCTTCATATATAGGAGGAATTGACTTACATAACCTAGAAATTTCTTCTTTTTTTTCTTTTTCTATCAATATTTCCTCTGGAGTCTGACTATGGCTAAATTTTACATTATCCACTAATTCTTCACTGTCCTCCATTACTTCTTCTCTAAATTTACTTTTCTTCTTTCTAAGCCAATCTATAGATTTATTTGATGCAATTCTGCCAATCCAGCCTTTAAAATTATTAGATTCATAAGTGGGGAGAGAGAGGTAAACTTGTAAAAATACTTCCTGAGCCACATTTTCAACTTCATTATAATCTTTAATAAAATTAAGAATAATAGCAAATACATAATTTTTATATTGTTCAACTATTTCAGCAAAGGAATCCTGGTCTCCTTCCAATGCCTTTTTTATCAGTACTGACTCATTAATCATATCTCCCCTCCTTCCTCTCATTAATTATAACGAAGGTAATAATAAAAATACTGCAAAAATAATTTTGGATATTTTTCTTGTTCTTGGATCTTTATTTCATTTATATTATTTTTTCTTTATAATAATATATTTAGAAAATTTTTCATTTTTTAGTCTTTTACGATCTGGATCGTTAAAAAAATCTTTTGTTAATTTTCTTACTACACCACTTAAAGCAATAAGAGCTATTAAGTTAGGAATAGCCATCATTCCATTTAATAAATCAGCTAGTTCCCATACAAGTTCAAGCTTAGATACACAGCCAACAAACACCACTCCAGCAAATGATATTCTAAAAGGAATAATCCCCTTTGTACCAAATAAAAATTCAACACATTTTTCAGCATAATAATACCAAGCAATTATTGTAGCAAATGCAAATAAAACAAGACCTATTGAAACAATGTAGCTTCCACCTTTAAAGGCATTTTCAAAAGCTAATGATGAAATGATATTTCCATCTAAGTTTGGATCAGTCCATAATCCAGATGATAGGATTACTAGTGCAGTAACAGTACACATTATCAATGTATCAAAAAACACTTCAAAGGCTCCCCATAATCCTTGTCTAGCTGGATGATCTGTATGTGCTGCTGCATGAGCAATAGGAGCACTACCTAAGCCTGCCTCATTTGTAAAAACCCCACGTGCTATACCTATTCTAGTGGCATACATTGAAGTTGATCCTGCAAATCCACCTACTGCTGCAGTTCCTGTAAATGCGTCCCTAATGATAGACATAAAAGCAGCCGGAATATTAGATGCATTAACTATTAGTGCTACAACAGCACCTGACATATATAATACAGCCATTAATGGAACCAATATTTCTGCTACTCTAGCAATTCTACCAATTCCTCCAATTATAACAAGCCCTACTAATATTGCCAAAACAATGCCAGTTATCCATGTAGGAATACTAAATACGGATTCAAGGCCACCAGCCAATGAATTAGCTTGCACCATATTACCTATACCATAAGATGCAAGAAATCCAAATATACAAAATAAGTAGGCTAGAGTTTTACTCCCTATACCTTTAGTTATATAGTACATAGGACCTCCTACAATTTCATTTTTATTATTCCTATGTCTATATGCAACTGCCAATGTAACTTCAGCATACTTTGTAACCATTCCAATAAGGGCAGATATCCACATCCAAAATATAGCACCTGGTCCCCCCACTTGAATCGCTACAGCAACACCTACAATATTTCCTGTGCCTACAGTTGCAGCAAGTGCTGTGGATACGGCTTGGAATGGAGTTATAGTACCTTTTTCTTGATAATTATATCTTTTGAAAATAGTTCTTAATGTATATTTCATCACTGTGCCAAATCTTGTAAAAATTACTCCGTTAGTTATAAAAGTTAAATAAGTTCCTGTACCAATCATTAATATAAGCATGGGCATATCCCATATAATATTATTATTTAACCATGTGATAATTGACATAGATATTACCTCCTAGCAAAATATTGTGCTTTTAATCATCCTAATAACCTTGTAATTTTTTAGTTCTTAAGCTATTCTACTTTCTTAAATAACTTTCTTCCCTCCTTTTCTATACTTTATTAATTTCCACATCAAAATATAGCTTAATTCCACAAGTTAAATTTTAAGCACAAATTAACACATGATAAAATATTCTAGATTATAAGATAAAAAACTCTAAAAATACTTTTTATATTTTTAGAGTTTTTACTAATTATTAATATAAGTATGATTGCTTCAAATTATAATTCTGTAACTTACCTTCATATACAAGATTTAATTCTCTGCATTCTCTAAAGTCTCTAGGAGACGTTAGGGCAGTATGCTTATTGATTAACTTTATACCACTCTTACGAAGTAATGATGATACAAATTGGGAGCAGAAATAATTATATTTCCTTTGAATAGGATAATTTACCATAACCCCTAATAACCCGATTAAATTATATCCATATTTCTCTCCGTCTTTTTTAAATTTCTGTAATTCTTTCATCAACCTTCTATATTGTAAATCATTTATCTCAAGAGAATATAAAGCACATCTAGTCTCTGGAAATCTAGCATAGGTGCCATTTACTATATCTTCTTTTACAAATCCTGCAATAAGCGGATTATTAGGTCTCAATCTCCCAAAGCTATATAATTCTTTTAATTCTTCGTCAAAGGCTATAGATACATGAGAATACGGTTCTTTAGTATATTTATTTATAACTTTAGAAAGCATTGATCCACTGTACGTTAATAAAATATAAATTGTATGTTTTTTTATTATAATGCACCCCCTGTTCTAGTACATCTTAATATATTCTTCTATTCATATTACATCGTTTTTGCAATTATATCAATAGGAATATATTCTTCATTTAATTAATATAACGCAAGAAAAAAAATAATTACTGCAAAAAAAGACAACAGATTTATTAATAATCATGTTGTCTTTTATTAGTATTTTATCATCATGAAACTTTAAAATATCTATACTTTGAATCGTTCTACCTGTTTATTCAACTCTTCTGCAATTTTGGCAAGTTGTTCACTTGAGTTAGCTATTTCTTCCATAGCAGCAGTTTGTTCTTCTACAGATGCTGAAGCCTCTTGAGTTCCTGCTGCATTTTCTTCTGATATAGCAGATAAATTTTCCATTATTTTAATAATATCTTCCTTCCTATTAGCCATTTCATAGCTGGAATGATTAACCTTTTCAATAGATTCTTTCATCTCCTCTATTGCTTCTGCCATTCCAACAAACTTGTCATTTGTTATATTCACACTTTCATTCTGAGAAGAAACTATCTCTTCTAATTCCTCCATAGTTTCTACAGCACTAGAGGTCTTATCTGTCAACTCATTTACGATATTATTTATTTCCTCTGTGAAATTACTCGACTGTTCTGCTAATTTTCTAATCTCATCAGCTACTACTGCAAATCCCCTGCCAGAATCACCAGCTCTTGCTGCCTCAATAGCGGCATTTAAGGCTAACAAATTTGTTTGATCTGCAATACTTCTTATCATTTCACTGGCATTAACAATTTTCTCTGCACTCTTGTTAGTAGCAATAATAACATTTTGGACTTCCTTTGATGCTTCTCTATTAGTATTGGTTTTTTCTATAAGATCTTTTAATATCTGTAATCCTTCATTTCTTAAGTTGTTTACTTTTTCAGCAGAAGCATTTAAATTTTCAATATAACATTGATTTTCTACTACTCTATCTCCAAGCTCTAATATAGATGACACCCCTTGTTCTGTATCTTTAGCTTGATCAGATGCTCCCGTTGCTATTTCTTCAATAGTTCTGGCAACTTCATCAGCAGCTATAGCCGATTGATGACTAATAGCTGTGAGTTCTTCTGAGGAGTCAGCTAACTGCTGAGATGTATCTAATACATTTTTAATAATATTTGTTATAGAACTTTGCATACTCCCAACTGCTTGAGATATCTCTCCCAATTCATCATTTTTACTAACTAAATCTTCTGGTATAGTATTGGAAAAGTCCCCCAACGCCATAAATCCCATGTGCTCTTTCAGCTTATTTATTGTCTTTACAGCATAATTAGATGTAGTAAATAAAATAATCCATAAGAGTATAATAGAAGAAATAACTGAAATAGAAACTATTGTGATATTCTTATTTATAGCTGAATTCACATTTTCCATGGAATACCCTATAGAAACAGCGCCAACATGTTCCCCATTTATTATAACAGGGTATAAAACGTCTAAAACTGTTATATCTTCTTTCTCATAATACCACTCTTGTGAGTAAGGAACTCCAGTAACTGCCGCTGACTTGCTCCCTTCATCATCAAATACTTTACCTATTTCCTCTTCATCACTATGTGCAATAGTTTCCAAATCTTTATTCATAAGTAAAGCATAGGCTATCTCTTCCTCTAAAGCTATATCCTGTAAAAGTTTCTGATAACTAAAAGATTGTGTTAACTCTTGTACTCTATTAGCTATAATGCCTACCTGTACAAATGTCCCATCTATTCCTTTTAGATATCCATACTTTAAATAATTCTTTGATTCTGTATCTTGTCTAAGGTCTTCAAATAGCTCCATATCTTTACTTGTCATAAAGTTATGTACAGCATGTCCTGTAGTTGCAATCCATCCTATGTAATCATCAATATTAGAATATATAATTTCACCAGCTGAATTATACCAACTTATCTGTTCTACATCAGACTCTCTTGCTAATTTTTTTAGGTATTCATTATCTAAGCTGTTTTCATTTCCAATAACCATTTGCCCTACTACTTTAATCTTATCTTCTAGCATATTATCAATAGTTTCCAATGACCTAGAATTATCTTGCAAGTTTCCTACAATTCTTTCTGATAAAAAAAATCCATTTTGCCTCATTTCATTAAGTAAACTTTCTTTCATAAAATATGATGAAATAACACCAATACCTATAAGGACAGTTAATACTACCATTAAAGGTATAATTATTAACTTTACCTTAATTGTCCCTCTTTTAACCAGTTTATTAGCTTTATCCACAGCTTTCCCCCCACTTTTAATATCTCAAATTCTTCTTATATATTACAATAATTGAATTATCACAATATACATGTCTATTGTGATAATTCTAACCATGAATAATAATTAATCATGATTATACCAAATTTTTCCATTAGTTGCAAAGAAAAATCTCTTTCCTCCAAAACTTGAAGAAAAGAGATTAACTTAACTTATTACATTCTAATAAATGATCCTGGTCCAATAGGAAGTCCTATTACAAACCATAGTATTAATAAAATAGACCAAGATATTAAGAAAAACAAGGAATAAGGCAACATAGTAGAAACCAAAGTACCAATTCCCATATCCTCATCATATTTCTTAGCAAAAGCTATAATTACTGCAAAATAAGACATTAGCGGCGAGATTATATTTGTTGTTGAATCGCCTATTCTATATGCAACTTGAGTAAATTCTGGAGAATATCCTATTTTCATTAACATTGGAACAAATATCGGTGCCATAATAGCCCACTTAGCTGAAGCTGATCCTATAAATAAGTTTATAAAAGCTGTTACTAGAATAAATCCAATAATCATAGTAATTCCTGTCATTCCTGTTGAAGATAGGAAATCTGCCCCCTTTACTGCTAATATTGTACCTAAATTTGTCCAAGTAAAGTAGTTTACAAATTGAGCTGCAACAAAAGCTAATACTAGATATCCACCCATAGAAGACATAGCTTTTCCCATAGCATCTACAACATCCTTATCATTTTTAACTGTTCCAGAAGCTATTCCATAAGCTATCCCTGGTATTAAGAATAATAGTGCAATTATAGTAACTATACCTCCAATAAATGGAGAATTATCAAGAATTGATCCAGTTTGTGGATTTCTTAAAATACCATTTTGTGGCACTACTAAAAGTAGTATCACTATAACAAATGCTAATATAGATATACCTGCCCATTTTAGCCCTCTATTTTCTTCTTCTGTAACTTTATCAATAGAAGCTATAGCTTTTCCCTTATATTCCCCAAGTCTTGGTTCGATAATTTTTTCAGTAACAAATGTGCCTACAATGGTAATTAATATTGTGGATATAAATAAGAAATAAAAGTTAGCAGTAGCTGGAACTATATAGTCCCCTTGAATCATTTGAGCTGCTGGTTGAGTTATACCCGACAATAATGCATCTGTAGGTCCTACCATTAAGTTAGCACTAAATCCTCCAGATACACCTGCAAAGGCAGCAGCTAATCCTGCTAATGGATGACGACCAAAACTTAAAAATACTAAGGCTCCTAATGGAACTAAAACTACATATCCTGCGTCAGAGGCTATATTAGACATTACTCCTGCAAAAACCACTACAGCAGTTATCCATCTCTTAGGTGTAGATAAAACCAATTTTCTGAGTCCTGTTTGTATAAGTCCTGTTCCCTCAGCAACTCCTACGCCAAGCATTGCAACAAGAACTGTTCCTAATGGTGCAAAAGATGTAAAATTTGTAACTGCTAATGAAAACATCTTTCCTATCCCTTCAGCATTCAGTAAGCTAATTGCTGTAACTGTGGTTGGAACCATTTCTCCATCTACAAACTTGTCAAATGTTACTGATAATCCTACCTTTTCAGCTATAGCCGAAATAACTATAACTACTAAACTAAATATTACAAATAATGTAACTGGGTGGGGCAACCTATTCCCCGCTCGTTCTACAAAGTCAAGAAATTTGTTAAAAAATCCTTTCTTTGTAGATTTTACATTAGTTTTATTCATTACAAACCTCCTCTTTTGTTTTTATATTAATTTTTGTAATAGTAAAATTAATAAATCTAAACTTGTAATGGTATTTTTATAATACATTAGTTTACATAATCTTGCAATAGGTTTTGGCTATGGTAAAATCTTAAAATTAATCAAAAAAGAACCATTATAATGGTTCTTTTTGTAAATTAACATATCTTATTTAGTTATCTGCCAATGCTTCCTCCATATCATCTGAATCTTCATTTTCATTTTTGCTTTCTTTTGGTAAAACATTATTTTCTTTATTTACAAATGTAGTTATGACATCTGTTAAATCTAATCCTGTTAAATCTTTTACAGTTTGAAATCCATTTGTTGTTATATCAGCTACCAACTTTGTAAGTTTAGATGCACCTTGTCTACCACCATTGTCAATTATAGTTATCTTGTCAACTTGTTCCATTGGCTTAGCCACTGCAGTCATTATCTCTGGTAATCTGCCTACTACTAACTCTACTATGGCAGCCTCTCCATACTTAGCCATTGCCTCTGCTAGTCTGTCTTTAGACTCAGCTTCTGCTATACCTTTTGCTTTAATCGCCTCGGCTTCTGCAATCCCCCTTGCCTTGATTGCTTCTGCATCTGCTATTGCTGCAATTTTCAAAGCATCTGCTTCTGCTATAGCTTTAATCTTTATGGCTTCCGCTTGTGCTTCTGCCTGCTTTATAGATCTTATCTTTTCTGCCTCTGCATTTACTTCAGTCTCATATTTCTTTGCGTCTGCAGGCTTTTTGACTTCAGCTACAAGTCTCTCTTCTACCACCAATGCATTCTTTTTAGCCAAGGCTGCCTGTTGTTCTGCTACTAAAGACTCATTTTCAATTTCTTTTAATTTATATGCTACGTCTGCATCTGCCTTAGCCTTATCCTGCTCTGCTCTATAGCTTTCAACTTTAATTAATTTATCTCTTTGACTTTCTGCTATTTCTGTTTCAGCTAATAATTTAGCTTTTTCTCCTTCTCTCACTGCATTTGCTGTACGTATCTCTGTATCTCTTTTCCTCTCAGCTGTAGCGATGTCTGCATCTGCCTTCGCTGATGCTATTTGAGGTATTGCTCTATTCTCTAAATAGGCTCCTTGAGTTGATATCCTAAGTATAGAATATGATATCAGTAACAGTCCCATAGAATGTAATTCTTCTCTTATGTCATCTTCTATTCTCTGCTCAAAGGCAGCTCTATCTTCATTTATTTGCTCTACAGTAAGAGTTGATATTATACCTCTTAGTTTACCTTCAAGGATTTGTTCTACCATACTGCTGATAACTGATACTGTATTTTTTGCTCCGCCACTACAGAATTGTTCTACAGCCTTAAGTATGCTATTAGTTTCATTGTTAACTTTTACTATAGCTGTACCTACAATGTTTACAAATATACCTTGTTTAGAAGGTGCTTCATTTACATCAGTAGTCATACTAATATTTTCTAGAGAAATTGTACAAGAAGTCTCTAGAAATGGAACCATAAATCCACCCTTACCTGATAATACTCTTTTCTTTAATCCTGTGATCACCATTGCCTTGTCAGCCGGCACTTTTCTCCAGAAGAGTAACAAGATTATTAAAAACCCCAATATTCCTCCTGCAATGAATATGTACTCCATAGCAAAACCCCCTTTATTAAAATAAATATATAAAACTGATATCTATTATATACCTGTATGACTTCAAACTAAACAATATTTTAACAATTGTAATGTTTTTGTAATAAACTTCTGTTAAGATGATGGATTTAAGGAAGTTTTTTTAGATTCTAGATCAATCCTAAATCAAATAAGACTACACTTTACCATGGATTATAATAAAAAGCACACCTGAAATATTAATTTTTATCTTTAACATCTTTAGGCGTGCTCACATAGTTTTTCTTCATTTTAAACTATTAATAAATTTCAATGTAATTTCTACTTTTAATCTTTCTATAGGGTCTTCTAAGTCAATATTACAAATTTGTTGTATCTTACCAATTCTATATCTTACTGTATTACTATGAATAAATAATTTCTTTGCTGCTATATTACAATTTGATTCACTTTCTAGATAAACCTTCAATGTTGATATTAACTCATCACTATCAGGTTCTTCTAGTAAGGGGGATATATGACTAAAGTTATTGCCAAAATCCTTTCTTTGAATACTCTCTAGACGTAGTAATCCAAATGGCCCTAGATCTTCAAAGGTTATCATTTCTCCATCTGTATAGATATAAGATCCAATATCTACAGCTTTTAAAGATCCTACATAACTTTTCTTTATAGAACAGATATCCTCTACCATATCACCTATACCTAGTTTTATTTCTCTATCCGGAAAATTGTTTTTTATTTCTTTAAATATACCTTCAAAATCCTTTTTCACATTCTTAATTACATCTTTGTTATATCCCTTAACATCGTATAGGAGTATAATTGTGTTGTCATCTAATATACCAAATATGGACTTGTCCTTTGGAATGTTAAGCAAAAATGTAGTAGATATTTTCTCACGATCATTATAAAATGATGGATTACCTTCATCTTGTTTTATACATACACATATAAAGTTATTTTCTATGTTTAGCTTAAAGTCTTGAATATTGCTTATTGCCTTTATTAAGTTTTGTTTTGAATCTAATTCCCCATTTATTAAAGCCCTAATAAGGTCATCATAAAAACGTCTTTCAAAAGAGTTCATAAGATAAATTTGTTCATATACTTCCAAAAGCAAAGTATAGCTAAGCCTTAGAACGAATAAATCATAATAATCAATTTTGCCGGAGTGTTCCCATACTATTAATTTTGATACTGTAACACCTTTTATTACTATTGGTATTATAACGAAAGGACATTTATTGCTATCCTCTATATTTTTAATTCTGTAAATATTTAATTTATCACATAATATTTCCTTCTGATAATTAAAAGAAAAATCATCTTCTTTACTAAATGAAATATTATCCTTTAAAAAAGGTTGCTCCTTAGGATACGTAAAAACTTCTTTTTCTAGAATATCAACTATAGATATAGGGTATTTTAACTCTTCCGAAAGACAAATTATTGTCTTTTCAATCTTCTTATGAAAATTATCGCTCCTTAGTACAAGTTTATCCGCATTTTTCCTATCAATAATATGGGTTATATATCTATTCATAACAATGGAATTTACAGCATTTATTATATCTATCCAAGCTACATTATTAGGAACATTGATTAATGGAAATCCTAATTCGTTACATAAATCTATTATTTCTTTTGGAACTTCACCTAAATATCTATCCTTCTTTACTGCAATACATGTTGAGTTTTGTTTATACAAAAATAATATTGCTTCTCTAAAAAGCTCAACATTATCTTTGAATAAATATCCAGAGGAAAGCATAAATTCTTTACCTTTAACCCATTTATATCCATCTGGAGCATCAAATAGTGATACAGCTTGTATTTCCCTATCTAATCCTTTCTCTCCTGCAATTAAATGATAACCTGTAAAAAATTTTGTTTTTAATGCTTCTCCTATTGTAACTCCCATACTATCTTTCTCCCTCGTTTAATATATCATAATTCTATTATATCATATCTTAGACAATATTCGACATTGCCAGTGTAATAAATAACTTCCTAACTTTTAGGTAATTCATCAAAATTAGGAAGTTATTTAACACTGTTTCAAATTAATTTTTTTCTAAATAATCTATTGCTCCTTGGATAAGCAGTGCTGCCCCTTTCCATAATACATCTTCATTTATATCAAATTTGGAATTGTGGTGTGGATAGAATACTCCATCTACTGCTTTAGGTGTATTCATAAAGAAAAATGTTCCTGGAACTGCTTTTAGAAAATATGCCATATCTTCTCCACCCATTACAGGTTTCTTCATTACCATTATATCTTCTTCTGGAATAATCTTCTTTGCAGATTCTACGAAATTCTTAGTAAATGCTTCGTCGTTTACCAATGGAGGATATCCAAATACATACTCAAATTCATAAGCTCCTCTCATTGTTTTAGAAATTCCTTTTGCAATCTCTTCTATTCTTTTAGCTATATTCTCCCTTACATTTTGCTCTACCGCTCTTACAGTTCCTTCTAATTCCACACTATCAGGAATTATATTATATGCAAAGCCTCCATTAATCTTTCCAACTGTAACAACCGCTGGGTCTGTTGGACTTAATTCTCTACTAATTATAGCCTGTACATTGGATAAAAAATATCCTGCCATAGCAATTGGGTCTATACCAGTTTCTGGATAAGCACCATGACAGCCACTTCCTATTAATTTTAATTTAAATCTGTCTAGACATGCCATCATACTATCATAAGACACCATTACTAATCCTTCTTTTTTTGCATCTGTTAATGATCCTACATGAAGTCCCATAACTGCATCTACCTTTGGATTTTCTAATGCTCCATCTTCTATCATTGGCTTAGCACCACCAGGTCCTTCTTCTGCTGGCTGGAATATTAGCTTTACGTTGCCTTTCAGTTTATTTTTGTTTTCACTTAATGCCTTTGCAACTCCTAAAAGAATTGCAGCATGAGCATCATGCCCACAAGCATGCATGTTACCATTTTGTGAGGCAAAGGATAGCCCTGTTTCTTCCCTAATAGGAAGTGCATCCATATCTGCTCTTAATGCTATGGTCTTTCCTTGCTGACCTCCTCTAATAAGCCCTACTATACCTGAAACGCCAACATTTTCTTTATATTCAATTCCCATATTTTTAAGTTGTTTAGCTATATATTGTGAAGTCTGCGGTAAATTCAAACCTACTTCTGGTATTTGATGTAATTCCCTTCTCCAATTTATAATGTTTTTTTCTACCTCTTGAGATTTTGCTATTATATCCATAGTGATTCCCCCTTTACTAATAAGTACCCCTATACTACAAGATATTTTTCAATCATTGCTATATAGAAATGTACTGATTCCATTAGACTATCTATTGTTATATGTTCATTTGGCTGATGAGCCATATTAGCATCTCCAGGGCCATAGAATATACAAGGTATTTGTTTCGCTGGTAAAAATATTGACGCATCTGTATAGAAGTTTACTCCCTTTGCCTTAATATCTTTATCAAATTCCCTTTTAACAATTTCCTCAGCTAATTTTACAAACGGATTATCTCCTTTTGTTTCCACTGCTGCTCTATCATTTAAAATCTTTATATCTGCTTTAAAATCCTCTATTTGAGAAGATAGTTTTTCTATTATTCTTCCGAAATCTTTTACTATTCCCTTATGGTCCATACCAGGTACAGTTCTCATATCTATAGTGATACTACATTTGTCTGGCACGACGTTTGTCTTCACCCCACCATTTACAGTAGATATATTCATAGTCGGATGACCTAGTATTTCATTTTCCTCATATTTGAACCTATAGCTTACGAGTTCGGACAATAACGCATTCATATGAACTACAGCATTAGTTCCATTTTGAGGAAAAGCTCCATGAGCTGTCTTTCCATAGGTAGTTATTTCAATCCAAAATGCACCTTTTTCTGCTATATTTATTCCATTTGAGCTTGGCTCTCCAATTATAATAGCCCCAACTCCCTCTAATCCACCATCTTCTACAAACTTAATTGCCCCTATGCTATCTGTTTCTTCTCCAGCAGTAGCTGAGTAAATAAAATCACCTTTTAATTCCCATCCTGCTTTTTTCACTGCCTTAAGTGCTATAAGCATTGCTGCTAGTCCACCTTTCATATCAGCAGACCCTCTACCATATATCTTTCCATCTACTATTGCACCGCTATATGGTCCATATTCCCATTCAATATCTCCTGGAGGTACTGTATCTAAATGTCCATTAAATAGTAGTGCTTCTCTTTCTCCACTACCTTTTACTCTTCCTATTACATTGCCCCTATTATTCCCTAAATCATCAATTACTGTTTCAACTCCAATTTCTTCTAGCTTTTGTCCTATGAATTCAGCTAGAGGTAACTCATCCCCCGGCCCATTCACAGTTTTAAAACCTATCATTTGTTGAAGCAGATCTATAGCTTCATCTTTGTCAATAAATTGTAGTACATTATTATCTTTCATTACGTCCCCCTCCAATGTATTATTGTTCCTATTGCTATTTTGCTTTCTTTTTATATGAAGTAGTTGCAAATATTATTGTACTGAATACACATAAAGGAATTAAAACATATACTGGTAATACCTTTACAACTCCTAAAAGGAATAATGTTAATCCTATTGCAAATGCACCATATTTTGGATATTTAACTGCGAACATTGCAAACATTGAACCGAATATTGCTGGTAACACAAATTCAAATGCTTTAATTACTACTGGCGGAAATAATTGCATAAGCCCATTTCCAGCTATAGCCGCTATTGTTACAATTACTATATTTGTAATAATTGAGCCTGCAATTCCTAATGTAGCTACTAATTCTGCTTTCTTTGAACCTGGCTCAACCTTTAATGCCTCTTGAGCAATAGCTGCACAAGGCACTCTCATATTACCTATATTTCCTGCTAAAAATGACATATAAGTCCCTGCCATTCCCAATACTGGAAAAAATGAGATCGGCTCAATAAAATAATAAGAGCCATAAATTGATGCAATTAAAAACCAACCTGTAATTATAGACTTAACTGGTGGTAATGCTCCGTATCTAATCCACAAATAGATTGCTGGTAGAAAACAAAATGCAACTGCAAGAAGTAAGGTCCATTTCCCTGTTTTTATAATTGGCTTTGTAAAATTTTCATAATAAGCTTGATCTTTACTATTTTCCATTAATCTCCCTCCTATTATCCTACATAAGTAACTGCAGCAACCATTCCAATAACCATTGCAATTCCTAGATTATATTCTCCAAGCTTTGGATATTTCTCTGCTAATTTTCCTAATAATATCATTGATAGTCCTGCTGCTAATGCTGCTACTAGTCTTCCACTACCTGCTATTAAATGTCCTCCAACCAAATAAGCCATAGCACCTAATGTAGCTGCTCCACCTATTTCACCTGTAAGTCTTGTATCGCCTTTTGATATTTTATTTCTCAATCCTTCTAATTTATGAGTAAATAATCCGACAAATAAAAGCCATCCTATACCATTTAATGTCATTGCCCAAACAGAGTTAGCATATTCTAATACTCCATAACCCTCTCCACCAAATTCAACACCCATAGCCTTAGCTCCCATAGTGGATGCTGCTAGCTCTGTAGGTGCAGCTCCTATTATAGATAGTCTCAACCATGTCATGGGTCCTCCTACAACAGCCATCATACCAAGCATTACAACAAATACTGCTACAGCTGGTCCTATGGCTGAGATCGCTCCAATTCTAAATGCGTCCTTAGCCTCTTGCTTTGTAAGCTCTACTGAACTTGCGGATGCAAATGCTCTTTTAGAAAATATAATTGCTTGAACTGCTACTAATGATACTACTGGTAAACACATTAACCATAATATTGGATCATTGGCTATTTTTAAATATTCCTTCATTTTACTACCTCCTGACATATTTATTTTTATTTGTAATCTTATATTACTACATTTTCTGACAATGGAATTTGTGAGTAATTAAAATATTAACAATACTTTTTGTAGCTTTGCACTTTTGTATAAAATCCTAAGTTATTTTGTAGTTTTGCATTTTTGTACAAAAGATATCATTTTTTTGTATGATTATATAAAAAATAGCTAGCAAGATTGGTACTAGTACCTATTTTGCTAGCTATTTTTCTTATTCTCTATGAATATCCTTTAGCTGAGATAAATATACAAATTCAATTCCCTGATCCTTCAACTTCTTAGAAATCTTATCTAAAGTACCTACAGTTATCCTACCCCCTTGACCTCCTACATGACCTATACCTACAGCACAGCCTTTCTCTAGCGCTATCTTACCGAGTTCCTCCATAGCCTTTGATATATAATATTCAGTTCTTTCATTATCTAAAAAAGTATCTCTTTTAAAATACACTAATTCTAGCTCTTTACTTATGTCTTCTACCACTTTAGATTGGTCTGTTCTACTATTTAGAAAATATAGTTTTTTTTCCTTTGCTACACTCAGTATTTCCCTCATAATTATCTCATCTTTCATAATCTTAGATCCCATATGATTATTTATACCTTTTGCCCATTGTATTTGTTCTAAAGCATCTTGAACTATTTCTTTAACCTCATCATTACAAAAACTTGATCTTATTGCCCTAGGCCCTAACCATTTTGGGTCCCCTTTTTCAGGTTCCATAGGTAAATGCAATATTATCTCTATTCCAGCATCATGGGCTTTTTTTGCATCTATCTCACTATATTCTAAAAAAGGCATTACAGCAGCAGTAATTGGTATATCAAGCTTAATGAGTTCGTCCGTTCCTTCTCCATTATTACCTAAATCATCTATTACTATTGCAACATATCCTTTTGGAATAGTATTAGTTGTAATAGATTTTTCTGGAAAAATAAATTTAAATATAAAGAAAACTATAATAATAAGTGCTAGAAAAAAAATTGTTAGTGTCCGTTTATTTATAATAATCAACATAGAAAAAACCTCCTTTAAATTATTGTCTTATAATTCATATATTAATATATGAACCTATTTTTCATATTATTAAGTTAATCCTTCATTTTGAAAATATAAAAAACCTCTAAAATTTCTTTAGAGGTTAACTTAATATTGTAAAATTGATATTTCCATATATGATTTAGAACATTAGGATTTAATTAGACTAATACATCTTAACTCTTTTAAATGTTAAACTTTGAAACAGCCTTTAATAATAACTCTGATCTTTCTTTTGCTGTATCGGCCAATTTGATAACATGATCTGACATTTCTGTTATAGCCGATACTTCCTGTGCAATATTAGTAGCCCCCTCTGCCTCTTCATTAGCTGCAATTGCTATCTCATCTATTGCTTTTACCATGTTTTGCATTGAAGCTAAAAGTTCCTCAGATGTAGAACTAAATTCGTTTACCATATCATTTATTATAAAAGAGCTTTTACTATACTCCTCACTAGTACTAACAAGGCTCTCATAATCATCTAGTACCTTCTTATCTATAAACTCCATAATCTCACTTGAGCTAGATAAAAGATCATTTACACCTTCTAATATTATTTTAGTTACTTCCTGTATCCTAGAAACGGTATTTTTTGACCCTTCTGCCAGCTTTCTAATTTCATCTGCAACAACTGCAAAGCCTTTACCTGCTTCACCAGCTCTAGCTGCTTCAATAGCAGCATTTAATGCTAATAAATTAGTCTGTGAAGTTATGGCCAAAATTGCCTCTGACAATTCATTAATTTTGTCTACTTCTTTCGATTGTTCAATTGCATTTTGCAAATCATCCTTTGTCTTTCTATATATTTCTATTGTATCTTCTCTTGAAGATATTGCTTTCTGCTTCATATTTTCACTCATTTTATTTATATCACTTACTGTAGCTGCGCCTTCTTGGGCCCTATATGCAGTAGATTCTATAGCTTTTTCAATCTCAGTTGAAGTTGCACTCATTTCTTCAGTAGATGCAGCATTTTCCTCAGTTGTCGCAGACAATTCTTCTGTAGTAGCAGAAATTTCTTCTATACTTTTATTGAGTTTCCTCATATCTGAGTTAATATCAACTAGCATTTGACTTACATTAGATGACTCACTAACAACTTCTTTTATAATATCTTTTACTGATTCCTGCATAGTATCAATTGCTTTTGCTAAAGTACCCGTTTCATCGTTCATTTCAAGTAATTGTGCAGGTACCATACCTGTAAAATTCCCAGTGGCTACTATGTTTAAATAATCTGATGCCTCCTTTATAGGTCTTGAAATGCCTCCTGCTATAAATAAAGTAATAGCTATACTAATTGCAAGAAAAATAATTGATATTATTATCATTGTCATTGTAAGACTATTTACTTGTGACATAACTTCCGACTTTGGAGCCGTTATAGCTAATGACCAATTTGTTCCTTCTACTGGAGCAAACCCCATATATTTAGTTACTCCTTTATAACTATATTCTCCTACACCTCTTTCCCCCTGAGTCATTTTCTTTTGTAGTCCAGCTAATGATTTTAACCCAGAATCTGCTTTAGCTTCCTCCAAAATATTATACATATTCATAACAAGTTCCCTATCCTTACTAGCTACTGTTGTTCCTTGTTTATTAATCATAAAAGCCTCACTATTTTCTCCAAAACGCATATCACTTATAAAATCGCTCAATACATTTCCATCGCGAGTAGCAGCTAGTACACCTTTCACTCTGCCACCATCCTTTATAGGAACTGCATAGCACAATATCAAATTACCATTAGTCTTATCTATAATAGGGTCTGAAACTGCCTTTTCACCTGATAATGCCTTTATAAAATATTCTCTATCCGAAACGTTTGCTCTCCCTCCAGCAGTATCTTCCATATTACCATTTATGTCCGTAATAAACATATCTATATGATTACTTCTTTTCACTTCATTATTAAGTAATTTTAGCTTTTCATTTAAAGTCAAACTAGTACCTTTCAGCCAATCACTTTCAGCTAATGCCTCTAAAGCATTAAATTGAATTTCCATTCCTTTATCAACTATTTCAGCATTTTGTATTGCTAATTGAGATAATGATTCATCAATACTTGTTGATAAAGCTTTTGATGAGGCTATGTAAGACACCACCCCAAACCCCATACAGATAACAAGAAGCAGTACTCCATAAAATAAAGATAGTTTTGTCTTAATACTTTTAAGCTTCAAAATATACCCTCCTTAATTAAATATTAACTATTTAATATAATATATTTAATGTAGACTAATGTAGTTTATTGTAGATTATTGTATTATTATATATTAATAGTTCCGTAGGTTACACTGTATTTCATTCCTTGTCATTGCCATGGCAATGACAATTCTATGTTTATCTATAGCCTATCTGATTATATAGAGTTATTGTAAGTCTATATATTATTTACAATTATATAAAGGGGGAGAACTCTTTGATGACTAATATGAAGTTTGGTGAATGTCTATCTCTTTTACTTTCTGCTTTAGATATAAGTATGAATCAACTATCAAAAGCTATAAATGTAGATAGCTCACTTGTTAGCCGTTGGGTCAGCGGGAAAAGAATTCCTGCATATAATACTATATATATTGATAGTATTACTGAATACTTTTCAAGAAATATTAAAAATTCATTTCAAGAACAAAATCTAAATAAAGTTTTGTTAAGTCTAAATAAAAATGAAGAATTAGATGGCAATATCAAAGAAAAAATGAAAAAAGTATTATTGGAGTCCCAAGGATATTCTATGGAATGCAAAAAAAAAGAATATCTAAAGAAGAAAAATCAGTTAGCCAGCAAAGATCAAGTTTTTAATTTTGTAAGTATGGATCAAATTTGTCCTGAGAAACAGAATAGCATTAATAATTCTAATCAAACTATAGATTTATCCAATGAGGATAAAATAATTTTCGGAATTGAAAATATTATCTCTAAAGGTATTTCTCTACTTGAATATGCAATTAATCAGCAATATAAAAAAAACAAGATAATTTATATAACTTACAATAATGTTAATACAACAAAGAGCCATTATAAATTAATACTTTTGAGAAATGCCTTACTGAATGCTATAAATAATGGATGGGAGGTTTTCTTCTTATTGAGGCTGGATAATAATATTAATAGAATAATAAGATTTATCAATTTTATACATCCAATTATGATAACTGGAAGAATTAGATTATATTATTTAGATAAATATGGTACTTGTATTGCTAGTAAAGAAACTTATATTGTTTCAGATATTGGTGCATTATCCTGCTTTCCAACGGAACCATATTCAGAAATTACCTGTAGCTTTTACTTAAAAAATAAGGCTGGTGTCAATATCTTGAAAAATTATTTTAATGCAATCATTGCAAATGATGCTAAACCTTTAATTAAATATCATACAAAAAATATTGAATATCATCATAAGTTAACTGAATTGGAAGAAAGTATAGGTAATCGATTTCAATATAAATACTGTTTTACTACATTTACATTAACTGAAAACTTGCTTGAAAAAGTCTTAAGAAAAAAAAATCTTCCAAATGATGAAATACTTATGCTCTTAGACTTTCATAAAAGACAATTTAATGCATTCTTATCAAGTATAAAATACTATCAATATAAAGATATATTTTTAGCAAATTCTATTGAAGATCTAGTTATGCATAAACGATTTTATTTTGACTACTATGAAGAAACAGAGATAATAAATATGGATGTTGAAGATATCATCGAACTTCTACAAAACATAATCTATCTTCTCAAAACCTATGACAATTATAATATTGCTTTTATGCCTAAAAATAATGATAACTTTTTAAAAAGTGTTAATTCATATTGTGCTATTAAAGAAAGACAAGCTGTATTATTCGAGACTTTTAATCCTTTAAAAGACCTCAAAAAAGTACAGCTATCAATAGAAGAAAACACTTTAATTAAAGCCTTTGAAGAATATTTCAAACAAACTTGGGAGCAGATTGCTCCTATTAATAAAGACAAAAACGAGATTATTATAATGTTACAGGATCAGATAGATATACTTAAAAGGACCTATTTAAGCATTTCAAAATTCTAGCAAGAAAAAAGAGGTCTATCATAAGTTTAATATACTTATGAAAAACCTCTAGGATATAAGTGATTGATAATTTAAAAATTTGTACTATTATTTATGATGGAATTACATCATGCCGCCCATTCCACCCATACCGCCCATTCCACCCATAGCTGCCATTGGGTCTTCTTTTTCTATATCTACTACTGCACCTTCTGTAGTAAGTACCATAGCTGCTACAGATGCTGCATTTTGTAATGCTGATCTAGTCACCTTAGTTGGGTCTGCTATACCTGCTTGAATCATATCTACATATCTTTCATTTAAAGCATCAAATCCAGTACCTGGCGCTTCTTCTTTAACTTTTTCAACGATAACAGAACCCTCAAGTCCTGCATTTGCCGCAATTTGTCTAACTGGCTCTTCTAACGCCCTCACTATTATACTAACCCCTGTTTTTTCATCACCATGAGTTGTTTCAAGCAATTTAGCTACGGCTGGTATTGCATCTATCAATACTGTTCCACCACCAGGAACCATACCTTCTTCAACTCCTGCACGAGTTGCAGCTAAAGCATCTTCTATTCTAAGTTTTCTTTCCTTAAGTTCTGTTTCAGTTGCAGCACCTACTTGAATTACTGCTACTCCGCCTGATAATTTAGCAAGTCTTTCTTGAAGCTTTTCAGCATCAAATTCTGATTCTGTTTCTTCAAGTTGAGCTTTGATTTGTTTAACTCTATTTTGAATTTCTTCTTGATTTCCTTCTCCGTTAACTATTACAGTTGTTTCCTTATCAACTTTAACCTTAGCTGCTCTACCTAACATTTCAATAGTAGTTTCTTTTAAGTCATATCCTAATTCTTCTGATATTACTTCACCACCTGTTAAAATAGCTATATCTTGTAGCATTTCTTTTCTTCTATCTCCAAAGCCAGGTGCCTTAACAGCAACGCAGTTAAATGTTCCTCTTAATTTGTTAACTACTAATGTAGCCATTGCTTCTCCTTCAATATCTTCAGCAATAATTACAAGAGGTTTACTCATTTGTACTATTTGCTCAAGAATTGGAAGGATTTCTTGAATATTACTAATCTTCTTATCTGTAATTAAAATATATGGATTATCATATTCTGCTATCATTTTTTCAGTATCTGTAACCATGTAAGCTGATACATATCCTCTGTCAAATTGCATACCCTCTACTACATCTAGAGTTGTTCCCATAGATCTTGATTCTTCTACAGTGATAACTCCATCATTTCCTACCTTTTCCATAGCATCAGCTATTAATTTTCCTATTTCTTCATCTCCTGCAGAAATAGATGCAAGTTGAGCTATAGATTCTTTTGATTCTACTTCCTTAGAAAATCTCTTAATTTCTTCTACTGTAGCATTTACAGCTGATTTAATTCCTCTTTGAAGAATCATTGGATTTGCACCTGCTGCCACATTCTTTAGTCCTTCTCTAATAATTGCTTGAGCAAGTAAAGTAGCTGTTGTAGTTCCATCTCCAGCCACATCATTAGTCTTTGTAGCTACTTCTTTAACAAGTTGAGCACCCATATTTTCATATTTATCTTCTAATTCTATTTCACGAGCTATAGTTACTCCGTCATTTGTAATAAGTGGTGCACCAAATTTCTTATCTAATACAACATTTCTTCCCTTTGGTCCTAATGTAACCTTTACAGTATCAGCTAATTGATTTATACCTCTTTCCATAGCACGACGTGCGTCTTCTCCAAACATAATTTCTTTAGCCATTTATATCCACACTCCTTTATTCAATTTTCAATTAACAATTAACGATTAGCAATTGAAAATCATTAATTATTTAATTACTTAGCCTTTTAATATTTTAATTGTTATTTGTTCTTTGACAATTGTTAATTGTAATTACTCTACTATTGCTAAAATATCGGATAATTTTAGGATTGTTAATTCTTCACCATCTACTTTGATTTCTGTTCCAGCATATTTTGAGAATATTACTTTGTCTCCAGCTTTAATTTGATCTTTTTTCTTTTCATCATTTGTAATATCAGCACCAATAGCAACTACCTCTGCCATTTGTGGTTGCTCCTTAGCAGTACTTGGTAGAACTATACCACTTTTTGTTTTCTCTTCAACCTCAACTTTTTTAATTACAATCCTATCACCTAATGGTCTTAGATTCATAGTTATACTACCTCCTTATGTTAATATTAGTTTTATCCTTCATTTTATTAGCACTCATTGTCGTTGAGTGCTAATATGTACAATATATATGTTACTTAAATGAAATCATGTAATCAAGTCTGAAATTCGACTATATTAAGGTATTATTTGCTAAAATATGGCTTTTAAACCATTAATCTTATTTTTTCTCTAATTTGCTATTCTTATCTTATTAAATTAACTAAATTTACTAATATATAGTAAATAATAGGAATAAAAACTGCTGGAAGCATATTTCCTACCTTTATTTTCTTGATTCCTAATATATTTATTCCTATTGCCATAATAAGCAAACCACCTACTGCTGACATTTCATTTACTACTTGTACAGTAAGTAAATCTTTTATAAAATTAGCCAATAAAGTAATGCTCCCTTGATAGATAAATACTGGGATACTTGAAAATGCAACTCCGATGCCTAAAGTTGAAGCAAATATTATAGCCGAAATACCATCAAGGATTGATTTTGCAAATAGAGTTTGGTGATTGCCTTGTATTCCAGATTCAAGAGAACCAACTATTGCCATAGCTCCAACACAATATACTAAAGAAGCTGTTACAAAGCCTTTAGAGAAGTTACTATCTTTTCCTCCAAATTTGTCTTGTAAAAAATTCCCTAAATTATCAAGCTTATTTTCTATTCCAATTACCTCACCTATTATACTTCCTACTACAATACTTCCTATAACTAGGATAATATTTTCAGACTTAATCCCTCCCATAATACCGATGATGATTACAGCAAGACCTATACCATCCATTATGGTATTCTTATAATCATCTTTAATTCCTTTTTTTACTCCTATACCTAATAATGAACCTAATATAATTGCTAAAGCATTTACTATTGTTCCTAGCATAGTTAATCTACCCCCATTAGTTCAGTGAATAGTTAAAAAAACCAAAATCTTTGCTCAAAACTATTCACCATTCACTTTTCACTATATTTTAATAGGATACACCATTTTAAAGATAATTTCTATAAAAAAAATGGAATCCTTTTAAAGAATTCCATTTTCATCCTATTTTTTAATTATATTTCACTTTCCTTATATACATTGTTCTTATTATGATAAAATAAATTACCTGAAATACTAGATATCCCAATGCAACTACAAGACCATTTGCAAAAAGATTTCTTTGAAGTAAATTAGAAAGGGATTTCAATGCAAATAAAGAATGTGTAGTGCTAACTACAAAAGGTAAAAAGAATATAATCCCTATTTGTTTTGTTATTACTTTATTTATTTCTTTTTCTGTAGTTCCAATTTTTCTAAGTATATCGTATTCTACTTTATCCTGTTTTACTTCGTTGAATAATTTGAAATATATTATACTGCCTGAGGCTATAAAGAATAAAAAGGCTATAAAAAATCCTATGAATAATGTAAGTCCAAAACTTTTTCTGATGTCTTTATAAGGAATTGACTTAGAATAATAATTACCTTGATATTTACTACCCAACATCTCCTCTATTTCAACTGAAGCATCGAAGGAGTTCTTCCATTTTTCTAATTTTATTCCATTATATATAACTATATTATCCTCTTTAGTCATTTCTAATATATGGTTGTAGTCTTTGTCGTTTAATATAAATGCATCAAAATATCCTAATTTATTAAGAGACATAACACCACCATGTATCTCCCCGCTTACTCTATATTCATTTGCTTCCTCATTTAAACTTAATATTGCTGTTTCAAGGGGATATTTTTTAATTTTCTCTGGTTTACCATTATAGCCAAATACCTCATAAGGAAAATTATAGACTACCTCATTCTCTTTCACTTCAATTTTATCCTTACCTTGGAAAACAGCTAATTTATTATAATCAGTATTTGATATAAGTAAGATTTCTTCTCTGATACTATCATTAGCTTTTTTAGACTCATTTTTAACCTTTATATTTTTAACTGTATGAAACTCATTTATTTTTAAATCATATTTTTTTAGGATTTCTTTTACTCTCTCTATACTCTGTTTATCCTTCAGTGTTTCCCCTTTTTGGATTATTGCAATATCTTCTGGCGTATCAATTCCTGATATACTTGATATCTCTGTAAAAAATGAATATATGGTTTCTGTAGCAGTAAAGGTAATTGCACCTAAGGTAGCTGCTAAAAACAATACCTTAGCTGTATCTTGCAGTTTAAATATCATTTGGGAATAAGATATTATATTAGTTTTTTTATAAATTATATTTTCATTTTTTAAAACTTTATTAGCTACAGCTATACTAAATTGAGTAAAGATAAAATAACTACCAGTTACAACTATTAATATAACTGGTATCATAGCCAAAGGCACAAGTGCTCCTTCTACAATCCAAGCTATACCATAACCCAATATTAATAAACTAACTCCAAGAATTGATTTCTTCTTTGAAAACTTTGGCATTTCCTTAGGCATCTTACTACTTTTAATTTGTTGTATTATTTCCTTATTCTTTATTTTAAAAAGCATTAAAGTGCTTACTATCTCAAATAAGGTGAAAAAAATCAGAGCAGTAATACCTAAAGCTTTAAAAGAAATATTAAATGGCAAGTTAATATCCATAAATGCTTCCATTGCCATAAGAAATAATTTTGAAAAGACAACTCCTGACAATATACCAGTTCCTATGGATAAAATAGATATTATAGTGTTTTCTATAAGAACATATTTCCTTATTTGATTTGTAGTCATTCCATATAGAGATAGTAATCCAAACTCTCTTCCTCGAGATTTTAAAAATATGGAAGTAGAATACCCCACAAACAGTACTGAAAACATTACTATGATAACTTGACAGGCTACCATACTATTAATTACCCCCATTTGTGCCACTGGATGTCCGCCTATATTTTTAAAATTTAAAGAAGGATGGAATACAAAATTAGCAAATATAAAGAATGCTGTAACAGCAAATGCATTACTTAAATAATACATTACATATCTATATAGATTTCCCTTAACATTGCTAAGAGCCATATTAGATATTTTCATTATATCCACCTCCAAGAAGGGATAAGGCATCTAAAATTTCTTTAAAAAATACCTGTCTATTAGAATCCTTAACTATTTCAGTGAAGAACTTCCCATCTTTTATCATTATTATTCTTTTACAAAAACTAGCTGCAAAAGCATCATGAGTTACCATAACTATAGTAGCTTTTCTTTTTTCATTTATATTTTCTAAAGAGCTCATTAAATCAAAGGATGCCTTAGAGTCTAAGTTTCCAGTGGGTTCATCTGCTAAAATAATAGCGGGGTTATTTATTAATGCCCTTGCACAAGCAGTCCTTTGTTGCTGTCCCCCTGATACTTCGTAGGTCCTTTTATCTAGGATATCCTTGATATTTAATATGGATGTTATTTCATCTAGTTTTTTTTCTATTTCTCTTTTTAGGAAACCTTCTAATACCAAAGGAAGTATTATATTCTCCTTTACAGATAATGTATCTAATAAATTAAAATCCTGAAATATAAACCCTAAATTCTTTCTTCTGAATATAGCTAACTTATCTTCCTTTAATCTATAGGGATTTTCTCCATTTATTAATATTTCTCCAGAAGATGGAGAATCTATTGTAGCAAGAATATTCAATAGAGTAGTCTTTCCACTACCTGAAGGACCCATTATTCCTACAAATTCTCCTTCTTTTATATTCATATTAAAATTATCTAAGGCTTTCACCGATACTCCTTTACCCTTGCTTCCATATATTTTAGATAGATCTTTAGTTTGCAATACTGACATTCTATTACCTCCTGATTTGTATTTCTATATATATCATAATAATTCAAGGGAAATCTTTCTATCGATTTCCCTTTCAAATGGAGATATTATCTTACAATATTGTTAGATTAGGTTGTTTTCCGCAGTTTCACAATACAAATCTATTTACTCACAACCTCTATTTACTCCGTAGGATATATTTCAGTGGTGTCCGTTAGAGCCTTCGTTCATTCACTGGGTTAGGTCATAAATACTTTTTCCATGATAAAAAATAATACTTGATTTTGTACCTTCTCCCTCGATAGATTCTATAAATATACCATGACCTAATTTATCACATACATCCTTCACAAGATATAGTCCCATACCTGTGGATTCTAAGTATTTCCTACCATTTTTTCCAGTAAAGAAGGGATCAAATATTCTATCTAAATCCTGTTTTGGTATGCCTACTCCCTTATCTTCAATTAAAAGTATGGTTTTATTATCTTTATTGTAAAATTCTATATCTATAGTCTTGTTACTGCTATCTTTAACCTTTGAATATTTAATACTATTAGATATTATTTGACTGATTACAAATTTAATCCATTTCCTATCACTTTTAATTATTATATCTTCTTCAGAATTTATCTTAGGATAAATAGAATTCACTATAAAAGCATTTTTATTCTCATTTATAATATTTCTAATGGTTTCAAGCAAACTAACATCTTCCACCTTAAAATCTAATTCAAAATTACTAACCCTTAATGTATATAAAGCCATCTCTAATCCATGGGATAGTTTCTCTATTTCTTCCTCAATACTTTCATAGTTCTTCTTA
Source organism: uncultured Tissierella sp. (assembly GCF_902479755.1). Taxonomy (NCBI): domain Bacteria; kingdom Bacillati; phylum Bacillota; class Tissierellia; order Tissierellales; family Tissierellaceae; genus Tissierella; species uncultured Tissierella sp. The sequence goes on from NZ_CABSQO010000001.1 coordinate 249,419, forward strand.
GTCTTTTCATCCAAATTTCCTTGATTTTCATCCTCTAGAATAAGTTTAATAACTGATACCGGAGTTTTCATCTGATGAATCCATCTATTATTAAAATAATTTTGAGTTTCAAAAGACTTTTTATATTTCTCTAATGTATCTATATATTTAAGATAATTGCTAATTAATGCTTCTTTGAAAAAATCATATTCTCTGCTTATGTTGTCTGGAATATTAAATATATAAGTTAAATCAATATCCTCATCTGATCTATTATTAATTAAATTATAAAACTTCCTTTTTTTCATATAATCTATAGATAAAAAAACTATTAGAAATATAGTTGATAAAATAAATGCATAGATTATATTTGATGTATGAAGCCTTTCTTTTCTAATTATTAAGTCCAACATCATTATAGTTATAACTAGAGAAGTGCTAATTAAATATATAATGATATATAATAATCTGTCTTTCAAATAATCTCTAAATTTCATTTTATCACCTAATCCCAAGTTTTTATCATTGAATAGCCTTGGCCTCTTTTAGTCTGAATGGAATCATATATTCCTATATCCTCTAAGCGTTTTCTTAGCCTAGCAATATTTACTGATAAAGTGTTATCATCTACAAACTCAATATCATCCCATAATTCTTCTAAAAGTATTTCCCGGGACACTATTTCATTTATATTAGACATAAGAATATATAAGAGTCCAAATTCTTTTTTACTTAACTCTACCTTTTTTCCTTCCCATTCAACTATACTTTGGCTCTTATATAAATATACTCCGTCCACTTCATATATATCCTTAGAGCTACTTTCTGCATATTCACCATAGGTTCTTCTTATTGCCCCTTTTAGTTTTGCCAGCAACAAATCAAAGGAAAAAGGTTTTGTTATATAATCATCCCCACCATTTTCTATAGCCATTACTTGATCCATATCTGAAAATCTGGCTGAGATAAATATTATAGGAACTTTAGATATACTTCTCAACTCTCTACACCAAAAGAAACCATCATAATTAGGTAAATTTATATCTAAAAGGACTATATGAGGATTTTCTCTTATAAATTCTCCCTTTATGTTAGAGTAATCTTCCACTGTTGTCACTATATAATTATATCTCTCTAATCTATCTTTGATAAGATTTAAAATCTTTTCATCATCTTCTATAACAAAAATCTTATACATTTTTCCACCTCTTAATCTGAAAACCTTTATAATTATATATTTAGGATATCCTATTCAAGATAATTTTTCCACATAAAAAAATGGAATTCTTTTTAGAATTCCATTTTTTTATCATTAATTATTCATAATCCTCAGGATAAGGTATCTCTCCCTTTCCTCCCCTTACGAAAGAATTTGTCCATTTTGGCATATTCGGTTGTTTATCTTCCTTTATCATTTCCTGCCACTTTTCATCTGTTAATCTCATATCTGATATAAATTCATGATAACTAAATACAGCACCTCTTGTAAGATATAATTTTCCTCCTATAGGCACCACTACATATATTTCATATGCAGGCCCAACTCCTGCCTCCATATAGCCTCCTTGACTATAAGAATTTGGTGCTATTGTATGGAAATCTGCTATTACTGCCATATTTTTATCTGTTTCAGAAGTTATTTCAAACCAACGCAAATAATCTCCTGCAAAAGAAGCTGTTAAACGCTCTAGTACACCACCATAAACTTGGATATATTCATATTCCTCAATGGTTAATTCTTCATTCTTAAGCTCTTTTATTGAACAGCTTATTAAAAAATCTAGAAGTTTTTCAAATTCTTCCATCTTCATATCTATTCCTTCTATAGTTAAATCCCTAGCTGATAAATTTTTTCTTGAGAATTTAGTCAACCATAATAATTTTTCATATACCTCTATATTTGGCTCTACATATCCTACCACTTCTTTAAATCCTGCGCCACCCATTTCTGCACCTGATTGCTTTCCATAAAGAATAGTATCATGTTTCAGTTCTGACCAAGACCCAAGGGCTGTATTTAAATCCTTCTCTACCCAAGTTTTATTAGTCATAAAAGATGGATAACCTTCTCCAAAAGGTTCTAAAAATCCCTTTAATGTCCAGAGCCATCCTTGATACATATTTCCCATCCATTGTTTGTCTGATAATCTCCCAAACTTATCTCTTAGTCTATCAAATTCTTTTGGATAATCCTTCCATCCTTGGTTTTCTTCTTTAGATAATTGAATTTCCTTTGCTCTCTCAGAACCTAGAACTCCCATTACATCAAGTCCTGATGGTATTGGTCTTTCTATTGGTTTTACTAATTCTTGAATTATTTCAGCATCAAGGACGTACCTTTGCCCCATAAATCTGAACTGTTTGCCCGCGGGAGTAGTTACTGAAGTATATTTGGGCTTTATTTTTGGTTCTGGAAGTTTATCTGATTCTTTATAAAATTCATCTAACTTTTTCTCATCATTAAGTTTATTTAAATCAGGATTTTTACCATATATTTTAAATAATAACTCTCCATATTGGTAAATATTTAAATCATCAGAGTTCCCTACAAAGAAATTTGTTGGTTCATATATATTCTCCCATTTATTATAGTTTTCTTTATCTGAATATAAACTATAGGTTATCAATAGAGCTTGAAGAGTTTGCTCTATATTTCTCTCTCCATCAGCAAAATATAATGGAAATGGTGCCTGACCATACCACATCATAGCTTTAAAATATCTTTCAAAATCTTCAGATCTAGTATAATGTCCTCTTACTGTGAACTGACTATAATCTAAATCATATGGAAACAAGCTGGATTTCTCAAATCCAGAGTGAGTATTGATCTTTTCCAATTCCTCCAAGGCTATTTCCTTAGACTCCTTTGGGATATTCTCTGGAAGCTCATTTCCTAATAGCAATTGTGCAACAGAAAAATATGCTATGTTTTTTAGTTGGGCATCCTTTACTTCTCCATCTTTCAGTTTGCCATATAAATCAATAACATCAACTAAACTTTTTTCTGTCATTCCCTTTATTAGGCCTATTAGTTTATCATTCTCTAATGTCCTTAAAGTATAGTCATAAAATATATGATATACTTGCAAAATAGAATCGGTAGTAATAAAAGAAGGAATATCTTTATATTCATTATCTTCATAAATATAAAATAATTGCTCTTTTTTTGTAGGATTTACCACAAAATTATTTTTGACCAAAAGCTCTAGCTGTTCTTCAGAAAATTCACCAAATATCTTTAAATTTTCAATATTAGATAAATCAGCCTTTACCTTATAGGGCTCCACTTTTACCTCAAACTCTATAGGCTCATAAGGAACTCCTATATTGACTAACCCCTGATTTACTTCGATATTGGTTTCTTCTTTATTTTCGTTAAAATCTGGCACATTGGCAAGGTCTTCTTTTTCTATTTTATTTACTTCCTTTCCAATACATCCAGTCATAATAATAGATAAAAACAATATCAAAGAAATGATTAAATATAACGATTTTCTTTTCACTCTAGTCCACCCTTTCTATTATTAAATTATTATTTTGTAATCTTATCATCCCTAAGTATTTTTCTTTTCCTTCTTTAATATCAATATATACTTTATTTTCTTCTACTATTAGCCTAGTAATATCTTCATGATCATTAGTTTCTAAATATCCCTCAAATCCAAAACCCTTCCATTTATACGTGTTAATAACTTTTCTATCATTTTCTAGAATTTCAATAGATAATATTTCGTCTATTCCATCTCCATCTATATCGAGAAAAGCATAATCAATAAAAGGTCTAGATAATCTTGATCCTCTCCATTTTGGTTCTAATTTTCTATCTTCAAATGAATATATAAATGGTCTTTTCGCCATTACTTGATGAAGAGGAGATTTTTTATATACTCCTATAGATATCTCATCTTTTCCATCCCCATCTATATCTCCTATAGCTATTTTCCAAGGTTTAAATTCTGAAAAGTCTCGCCTATATATTTCTTCCATTTCTTCTAATGAAAAAACAACTACTTCTTTACCAAACTTTTTCCATCTTGCTCCTGTCAATACTACTAAATAATCTTTATTATCTCCATTGATATTTCCTAGGGCATATTCTTTAACATTTTCTTTTATCTTTATAGGTATGTGTTGATCTTTCCATAGCAAAGTAAAGTTCCTCTGCTCCTTTACAAAAAACAAAAACAAGAGGCTCATAAGAAATATTAGTATAATTCCTATTAAAACCTTAGAATATTTCATAACATAGCCTCTCCTTCAATGTATTAGGGACTATTTATCTTATATAACTGATTATCCCAGACATCTACTCTATTTAATTTTAGTATATCAACCTTTTATTTGAAAAAAGTTACATATTATTTACAATTCTATTTTCCTATACCTAATTCTCTTGCATAGTAAAACAAATATTGTTGTGCAAATCCCGCAAGTCTGCCAAATATCCTAGCCCCATGAGAGCCTATTAATTTTACATTTGTATCTTCCTTCAAATAGAAATGCTCCATTACTCTTTTAACCCATACATCCACTGGAAAAGCATCATCCTTATTAAAAGCAAATAATAGTATACAATCAGATACCTTTGGTCCGACTCCTGGCAATGTCATTAGAAGTTCTTTTCCCTCATCTCTAGTTAAATTATAAATTGAGTTTAAATCCAATTCCCTTTTGGCTATAACATTTGCTGTCTCTACAATTCTCTCTCCTCTAAACCCTACTTTACATACTTCCTTTAAATCCTCTGGTCTAGCTTTTGATAAGCCTTCTGATGTAGGGAAACTATAATATTCGAAACCTGAGAAATTTTCATCTATTTTTATTTTTTCCCCATAATGTTTAGACATTAATTCTATAGACTTTTTTATTCTAGGTATTTGATTGTTTGCGGAAGTTATAAAGGATATTACCATCTCAAAGGGTTCTTGATTAAGTATCCTAATACCTTCTCCAAATTCAATTGCTTCAGCTAATATTGGGTCTTTAGATAATTCCTTCTTTATCTCATCATAATCTCTTTCTAAATCAAAATAATGATACCAGATATTATTAAAGTCCTGCAAATTTGTATTGGACAGTATAATATCATTATTCTCTTTCTTTACATTTATTACCTTACCATAAGCTATCGTTGTATATGATTTATCTTCTTCTACATACCATCTAAAGGCTTGCCCACATTCAAATATATGTTTAGGGTTAAAATTTCTTATATCCTTTAGGATAATTTTATCTTTTTCTTCTATTATAGTATATTTCATATTATTCTCCTTAAAATTTATTATTAGTTCTATTATAGTTTACCCCATTTTATAACTAAAAAACTGGCATATGCCAGTTTTTTTAGTTTAATGATTTTGTTAATAATTTATATGATGCACTCATTGCCTCTTCTACACTAGTATCTTTATATATATCTTTTCTACTAATATAATGAACAAATCCTGATATTGATCCTTTTACCGCTGTTATTTGATAGTATTTAGATTCAGTAGTATTAATGATTCCTTCCTTAAAACCTAATTCTAATAACCTATTAATTTCATCATTGATTATAACTATAAATCTAGATAAATCATAATTTTCATCCCTAATATATTCATAGAATTCTTGAATTCCACCAACAGATAATAGCATATTTAACGTACAAAAATTACTTTCCATATTATCTACTAGAATTTTTAATATTTCATAAAACTTATCTTTAAAGTTATCCTTAGAATTTATTCTCTCGAATGCATTTTTTGCCTCATGAATTATATTATAGATTATAGCTCTAGATATGGCCTCCTCCTTTGAATCAAAATAATCATAAATCGTTCCTTTTCCCACATTAGATGCTATGGCTATATCAGATACTTTAATAGAGTAAGGATTAGCTCCTTCTTTAATTAAATTAATTAATCCTTCAAATATGGCTATTTCTTTCTCCGAATATTCAACATCCTTCATAATCTACTTATCACCTCCTGCTGAAAGCTTACCTACTTGATCTTTATGAAGTAAATCATACATTACTGGGACTACTAAAAGAGTAAGTATTGTTGCATAGGTTAATCCTCCAATTGCTACAATTGCTAAAGGTTGAAGCATCTCTGCACCTGCTCCTACTCCTATGGCTAATGTAAATAACCCAAGTATAGTAGTTATAGCAGTCATGAGTATTGGCCTCATACGAGTTCTTCCTGTTAATATGAGAGCTTCCCTTTTATCAATACCTTTTTGCCTTAATTGATTAGTATAATCTACAAATACTATCCCATTATTTACTACTACACCAGATAAAACTAAGAAACCAAGCATTGAAATTAAGCTAATTTCATATCCAGTGACTGCTAAAGCTAATAGTCCTCCTGTAAATGCAAGAGGTATTGTGAACATTACTATAAATGGTGATAGCAATGATTGAAATTCTGCTACCATTATTAAATAGATAAAGGCAATTGCTAATAATAACATATTAATTAAATCCTTAAAGGAATCCTTTATCATTTTATTTTCCCCTAATAATTCAATAGTATATCCCTCTGGTATCTTATAATTATTTAATTTGCTTTCAAAATCACGGCTGACAAGTCCTATATTATACCCATCCTCAATGCTAGCTTTTATAGATATATACCTTTCCTGAGATTTTCTACTTATAGATGAAGTACCCCTCTCTTCCGTGATTTTAGCAATGTCTCCAATTCTTATTTCAGCTTCTTCACCATTTTTATTAAACTTAATTGTTAAATCTTCCAATTCATTCCTTGTAATAGATTGGCTCTCTCCATCTACTACTATTACTGGATAATCCTTATTTGCCACAGATAAAGTAGTGGCAGATTTTCCTTTTGATATTATAGAATTAACTTCTCCAAATACTTGAGCTACTGTTAGACCATTTTCCATAGCCTTTTCTTTATCTACAGTGATTCTCGTTTCAGTTGTATTTTCTTCTAATCCAGTTGAAATATCCACAGTTCCTTCAGTTTCTTCGAGTATCTTCGATATATCAAGTGCAACATCCCGTAAGGTATCTAATTCTCTACCCTTTACCAAAACTTCTATACCAGAACCTCCTAATACGGTCATATCCATATTAGATGTATTCACTGATATATTACAGTCTAAATCTTCTGTTAGTCTTCTTATTTGTCCTTCTATTTCTTTATTGCTTATTTTTTTATTTTCATCAAGGATCAGATACATGGACATTGAATTTCCCTTATTACTTCCCAATGATAATCCACCTATACTTTGGTTTTCAAATGCTCCTACGGCTTCTATTCCTTCTACATCTATAATTCTGTCTATTACTATATCTGACATAGCAATTGTATCCTCATAGGTACTTTCCTTCGGCATTTCAAGTGCTAAGGACATTTGTGGGGTTTCCATTTCTGGAATAAAGGATGTACCCATAGATAATGCAAGAATTCCGCTAAGTCCAAGCAACCCTACTACGACTATCATCACAACAGTTTTATATTTTAAAGACCACATTAGCATTTTTTCATATACATCAATAAACTTATCAAATTGTTTGTGTTCCTTTTCCTTCGTATTTTTCAACATAGCGGATGCCATAGTAGGTACTAAAGTTAATGCTACTATAAGGCTAGCAAATAAAGAATAAGCTATGGTTAATCCCATATCAGTAAATAACTGTCTGGATATTCCTTTAGTAAATACTATTGGTAAAAATACACAAACTGTAGTAAGAGTAGATGCGAAAATAGCTCCCGCGACTTCTTTTGCTCCCTCTATAGAAGCTTTTATGGAAGTTTCACCTTCATTTCTTAATCTATATATGTTTTCAATTACAACTATTGAATTGTCTACAAGCATACCTACTCCCAGAGCTAGCCCCGCTAAAGATATAATATTTATTGTAACTCCTGTAAAATACATCATTGCAATCGCAAATACTATACTTATAGGTATAGATACTGCTATTATAAATGTAGGTTTTATATCTCTTAAGAATATGATAAGTATCAATATAGCCAATATTCCACCATAGATTAAATTATCTAATACCGAGTCTACAACTATATCAATATAAACTCCCTGATCCATTAAGGTAGTAAAATCTAGCCCAATATTTTCAGATGATAGTTTTTTCATCTTTTCTCTTATATTGTGTGATACCTCTGCTGTAGAAAAATTACTTTGTTTCTGAAAAGTTAATATTACTGCATTATTTCCATTCACCTTTGCATATATATCCCTAGAATTATCTATATAGCTTATATCTGCTACATCTTCAAGATTAATTCTACCTATTCCATCCTCTCCTGTATCAAATAGAAGTAACCCTTTAATCTCATTTATATCTTTTATCTTATCTCCAACTTTAACTAAATAATCAGTACCTTCTTCTGAAATATAACCCGCTGGCATTGAAAAATTTTGTGCCGCCAATATCCCAGAAATCATCTTTGTAGAGACTACACCTTCTAAAGATGCTTGTTTGAAGGCTTCTTCTCGAGCCTTTTCAAATTCGTCTGTTTTTTGATTTAAAGTTTCTTCTCCACTAATAATCTGGGACCTTGCTTTATTCATTTCAGCTGCTAATGTAGCTTTCCCTTTGATTATTTGTTCTTCTTGTATATTCAACTCTTTTTTCTTTTCTTCGAGATTAACCTTTTCTTTTTCAACTTCTTTTATTTTAGACTCTATTGATGATAATGCAGCATTTGTTTCTACTTTCTTTTGTGATATTTCTTTTATACCTTGTTTAACTGTTTCTAGTTGAATCTTTTCTTCTTGAGTCAATTCTCTGCTAATGGCTAGTAATGAAAATTCTATGGACTTTAATTCTTCCTCTTTTTCATTCATTTCCTTTAATATATTTTGAAGACTATCTTTATTTTTATTTAATTCCTCTAATCCAGAATTGATACTAGCTTCTCCTTGAATTATTTGTTCCTTAGCCCCAGCTATTACTTTTTCTCCTTCTATAAGTTTTTCATTTTGATTTTTTTCTTCATAAGCTAACTTAGCTTTTCCGTCTTTAATTTCTTTTTTAGCATTTTCTAACTGATCTCCCGCTTGAGAGAGTTTGGAATCCACCTTATCTAATATTTTCTTATTTAGAGTTTCTATTTTATCTGGATTAATAAATACTTCAATATTTTCTTCAACAAGTCCCACTCCAGAAACAGATGCAACTCCATTTATGCTTTCCAATTCAGGTATTATTTTTTGACCTACAAAATCAGAAATCTCAGCTACATCCATACCTTCTACATTTACAGATGAAACCATTATTGGCAGCATATCTGGATTTAATCTTATAATCATAGGTGAACCAACAGAATCATTCCATGCTCCTTTAATTAAATCAAGACTTCCATTGATCTCTATTATGGCTGAATCCATATTAACATCATTGTTAAACTCTAATATAACTATTGATGAATTTTCCTGCGATACTGAACTAATATCTTTTATATTGCTAGTAGTGGCAACTACTTGCTCTATAGGTTTTGTAACTACCATCTCCACTTCTTCTGGACTTGCTCCAGGATATGAAGTTATGACCACTATATATGGTAGATCTATACTAGGAAGTAAATCTGTCTGTAAATTAATAAAAGATACAGCTCCTAATATCAATACTAAGATTACAGCTACAACTACTGTATAAGGTTTTCTTACACTAAATCTAGATAACATACTAGCCCTCCTAATATATAATATTAGCGACCGACTGGTCGGTCACTCCTTTAGTATAGATAATTATGGAAAATTTGTCAATAAAAAAACTGGCCTAAGCCAGTCTTTTTTATATTAATACCATCCTCTTAATTTCATTACTTCAGCAACTTTCTTAACTGAAATCATGTAAGCTGCTTCTCTTATTGTAACATTATACTCATTTTTAAGTTTCCATATTTCATTAAATGCTTTAACCATTTCAACTTCTTGTTTTTCTTCTACTTCTTTTTCTGACCAATAATATCCTTGTAGGTTTTGTACCCATTCAAAGTAAGAAACTGTAACTCCACCAGCATTTGTTAAAATATCTGGAGTAACCGGAATTCCTCTTTCTTTTAATATAATATCTGCGCCTGGTGTAACAGGTCCATTTGCTGCTTCACAAATCAATTTAGCTTTTACAACTTTAGCAACGTCTTCTGTAATAGCATTTTCTAAAGCTGCTGGAATTAACATATCTACATCAAGTGTCCAGAACTCATCTAAGGAAATCATTTTTGCCTTTGGATAATCAACTAAATTTCTATGCTCATTGAAATAAGCTTCCATATCATAGAAATCTAATCCATCTTCATTATATAATGCATAAGTTCCAACTGATGGTGCCCATTCAGCTATAGCTACAATTTTTGCACCTTGGCGTTGTACGTTTTTAACTGTATATCTACCCACGTTTCCGAAACCTTGGATAGCAACAGTTATCTTAGTCATATCCATACCTAATTCTCTAGCTGCTTCTCTTGCTATAACTGCAACTCCAAATCCTGTAGCTTCGTTTCTTCCTTGTGATCCACCCCATGCAACTGGTTTACCAGTAAGTACGCCTAGAGCCATATTATCATTGTTTAATTTAATATATTCATCTACCATCCAAGCCATAACTTGTCCGTTAGATCCTACGTCTGGAGCTGGAACGTCTATTTTTTCTCCTAAGTACTTATAAAGTCCTTGTATATATCCTCTAGATAGTCTTTCTAATTCACCTTGAGATAGTGTAAGTGGGTCAACAGTGATTCCACCTTTTCCTCCGCCATAAGGAACTCCCATAACTCCACATTTAAATGTCATCCAAATTGACAAAGCCTTAACTTCATCTGGATTAACTCCTGGGTGTAATCTAATTCCACCTTTAGCAGGTCCAATAGCTGTATTATGTGATGATCTATAGCCTTTAAATACCTTTACTGTTCCATCATCCATTTTAACTGGAATTGAAACTTCAATAATTCTTTGTGGTTCTTTAAGTAATTCATAAACTGCTGGTTCTAGTCCTAATGCATCACAAGCATGCTTAACTTGTAACTGGGCACTTTCTAATGGATTTAAACTTTCTTTTGACATTGTACAAAACCTCCCTATAATTTTAATAGCGAAACTTTATTTTTAGTCGTATATCATTTCATTGAAATTATAACACAAGCAAATTTTTTTGTAAACCTTTCAGAATATTAGTTTAATTAACGATTAACAATTAAAAAACATTAAAGGCATTAATCTTTTAATTGTTCTTTGTTCTCTGTTAATCGTTAATTATCTTTATTAATTGTTATTTGTTCATCGCCTTAAAGGCATCCATTATATCATCAACATTATCTAATGCTTCTATAAGTTCTGGTAATACTTCATAAACATCTCCAACTATACCATAGTCAGCAACTTTAAATATAGGAGCATCTGCATCTTTGTTTATAGCTACTATTACCTTAGATTCTTGCATACCAGCTAAATGCTGAATAGCTCCTGAAATACCGCAGGCAACATAAAGTGAAGGTCTAACCGTTTTTCCTGTTTGTCCCACTTGATGACTATGCTCTATCCAGCCAGAATCAACTGTAGCACGGGAAGCACCTACTACTCCACCAAGTTTTTTAGCTAAATCTTCAATTAATTTAAATCCTTCTGGATTTCCAAGTCCTCTACCGCCAGATACTATTATCTTGGATTCTTCTAATTGTACTTCTGCTTTTCCACCTTTAACTACTTCCTTAACTTTAGCTCTTATATCTTCATCTTTTAAGTCTGGGGTAAACTTAACTATATTACCTTTTCTATTCTCATCATATTTTGCTTTTTCCATAACTCCTGGTCTAACTGTAGACATTTGTGGTCTGTGATCTGGACATATAATCGTTGCCATTAGATTACCGCCAAATGCTGGACGAGTTTGCATAAGTCTTCTGTTTTCTAAATCTACGTCTAACTTCGTACAGTCAGCAGTAAGACCTGTGTGTACTCTAGCAGATATTCTAGGTCCTAAATCTCTACCGATATTTGTAGCACCAATTAACATAATTTCAGGCTTTCTTTCCTTGATTAAATCATAAATTACTTTAGTATAGCCATCAGTTGTATATACATTTAACAGTTCGTGATTAGCATATAAAACTTCATCCGCACCATATTTAACAAGTTTTTCAGCTAAACCATCTATATTATTTCCAAGTAAAACTGCAGTAAGCGGTACTTCTAGAGCATTAGCTATCTTTCGCCCTTCTCCAACTAACTCTATAGCTACATTTAATAGATTTCCGTCTCTTTGTTCTGCAAATACCCAAACACCTCTATATAAACTTACATCTACTCCGCCAGCTCTAAATTTTTTCTCTTCTTTTTCTATTGCATCTACTGGACATGCTTCTACGCATTGACCACAAGCCGTACATTTATCGTTTATTTTAGCCTTTTTATCTATCATATTTATAGCTTCGAAGGGACATACTCTGACACATTTTCCACAGCCAATACATTTCAATTCTATAACTTTTACAGCCATTTAAATTTCCTCCTTTATCTAATGATTATATTAAATAAGATGTTTTTCTCTCAATTTAACTATTAGCTCTCTAACTGATTCCTTAGGATTTCCTTGTAATATCTCACCTACACTAGATCTTCCTGGTGGTGTAAAAGATTTGTTTACTTGAGTAGGAGAACCATCTAAACCAAGATTACTGAAATCAGCATCTACATCTTTAGCTGACCAAATCTTTACCTTATCATCTCTATGAGCATCATATATACCTTTAATAGAAGGATATCTTGGCTCATTTAATTCTTTTATAGCTGTTAGGAGTACGGGCATATTTGATTCTATTACAAAATGTCCGTCTTCTAATGCCCTCTTAGCTATAACTTTATTATCTTCAATCTTTAATTCTTCAACATAAGTTATTTGAGGTAAATTTAAATGCTCAGCAATTTGAGGCCCAACTTGTGCAGTATCTCCATCTATTGCTTGTCTACCACAGAAAATAATGCTATAGTCTTCAATCTTTTTAATTCCTGCCGCTAAAGCTGTGGATGTAGCCCAAGTATCAGATCCCGCAAAAGCTCTATCACTTAACAATACTGCTTCATCTGCTCCCATGGCTAATGCTTCTCTAAGTGCAACATCTGCCTGAGGAGGTCCCATACTTAATACTGTTACTTTAACATCCTTATGTTCATCCTTAAGTCTTAAAGCTTCTTCTAAAGCATTTCTATCATCTGGATTTATAATACTTGGTACTCCTTCACGAATAAGAGTTCCACGAACTGGATCTATTTTAACTTCATTAGTATCTGGTACTTGTTTTAAACATACTATAATATTCATTTTCTTCCTCCTTAACAAATTATTTTAATACTTGAGCTGCTATAACCATTTGTTGAACTTGAGATGTACCTTCATATATTTCAGTAATCTTCGCATCTCTCATCATTCTTTCCATAGGATAATCCTTTGTATATCCATATCCACCAAATAATTGAACACATTTAGTAGTTACATTCATAGCACATTCTGCTGCAAATAATTTAGCCATAGCTGCTTCCTTATTATATGGAAGATTATTAGCTTTATTATATGCTGCCCTATAAACAAGAAGTCTTGCTGCTTCAATCTCTGTAGCTAAATCTGCTACCATCCATTGAAGACCTTGGAATTTAGCTATTGGTCTACCAAATTGTTGTCTCTCCTTTAGATATTTTACGGTTTCATCTAATGCACCTGCTGCTATACCAAGAGCCTGAGCAGCTATTCCGATTCTACCACCATCAAGGGTACCCATTGCTATTTTAAAACCTTCTCCCTCTTTACCTAATAAGTTTTCCTTTGGAACTCTACAATTTTGGAATATTAATTCTGCAGTAGCTGAAGCTCTAATACCCATCTTTTCTTCTATTTTTCCGATACTAAATCCTGGATAATCTTTCTCTACTATAAATGCAGATATTCCTCTAGTTCCCTTACTTTTGTCAGTCATAGCAAATATTATATATGTATCTGCCTGTCCTCCATTTGTAATGAATATCTTTGTACCATTTAATATATAATAATCTCCATCAAGTATTGCTGTAGTTTGTTGTCCAGCTGCATCTGTACCAGCATTAGGCTCCGTTAAACCAAAAGCTCCTAAATGTTCTCCCTTGGCTAAAGGAACTAAATATTTTTGTTTTTGTTCTTCTGTTCCATATTTATATATCGGCCAACATCCTAAAGATGTATGGGCTGATAATATAACTCCTGTAGTAGCACAAGCCTTTGATAATTCTTCCACTGCTATGGCATATGCTAATTCGTCTCCACCTGACCCACCGTACTCAACTGGAAAAGGTATACCTAACATATTATACTTTGCCATTTTTTCGACAGTTTCCCTCGGAAATCTTTCCGTTTCATCAATCTCAGCAGCAATAGGTTTCACTTCTTTTTCAGTGAATTCCTTCATTACATTTCTTACCATTTGTTGCTCTTTAGTTAAATTGAAATTCATATATTATTTCCCTCCCTAATATATTGGCTATCCTTATAATTTCATTATAATCTATTTAATTTTTTATTTCCACTAATATTGTTAAATATTTATCTTTAATTTTAAATATAAAAGGTCTAATTAATCACATAATTTGATTAATTAGACCTTTTTTTAGACTTTTTTCCTATTTTATTAACATTTCTTTATAATTGTTGTCATTATATTAACATCTTAATTCTATTTGTTATACTTCTCTCTCAAGAAATAAGAAAGTGTAAATAAGCTCTCATTTAAACGTACATTTTCAACAATCATATCTTCAGGCACATTTAAGTCTATTGGAGCAAAATTCCATATACCCTTTACACCTGCTTTAATAAAGGTATCTGCTAATTCTTGAGCACTATCTCTTGGAGAAGTAATAATTCCTATATCTACATTGTTCTCTTTGATAAAATCAACCATTGTATCTACATCTCTTATTTCGATATCTCTAATTTTTAGTCCTATGACTTTTGGATTTTTATCAAACAGTGATAACACCTTAAATCCAGCATCCTCAAAACCTTTATAATTTGCTATGGCTTGACCTAGGTTTCCTGCACCCGCTACTACAGCTCTATATATAGTCTCTAATCCAAGTATCTTTCCTAATTGACTATGTAATTCTTCTACATTATATCCATAGCCTTGTTGTCCAAATCCACCGAAATTATTTAAATCCTGCCTTATTTGAGAAGCTGTAAAGCCAGTCATCTTACTTAATTCTTGCGATGAAATCCTATTGATTCCTTTATTTAACAAATCTCCCAAATATCTATAATATTTTGGCAATCTCCTTATAACCGTTATGGAAACCTTGTTGTCTCTGTCCATTCTATAATCACCACCTAATAATATTTTACAGACTATTATAACATTCTGATATTAATATGTCAATTTACTCATATAATGTTTTTTGAATATTTAATTACTTTTTTGACACAATAACTATTGAAGGGAGTGATTTGAATGGCAAGCAAAGAACAACTTAGAAAAGTAGCTCTATATTGTAATGAATATGACCCCTCGAGAAATAATCTTGCATCAAGTACCCTCACATCCTCTGCACGTGCTTATGAAGATAAATACGAAAACTGCCTTAATTGTATCCATTATACCAAAGAAGGTAAATGCGATTTAAATTTAATTGATCCAATTCTATCTTCAATGGCAATGGAATTAAATCTAAAATCCTAGAATACTCCTCACTTTTGCAGGAGTATTTTCTCTATTTTATTATAAAATTATACCATCTACATTTAAAGACTTTACCCAAAAAAACTTACTGAAACTAATCTTTAATTTATTATTACGCACTCTAATACTAGGTGAAATATATACATTTATATCTTCTATTTTATACATATTAAAGGATCTTTCATTATAAGGTCTTCCCATCTTCACTGATGGTTGATAAGACCCGCATCATCCTCCCCCCACTTTCATAACTATAACTTGTACAGATTTATCTCCAGACTCACTCCTTATATACTCCTTCGCTTTCTCATCAATATATATATCCATCATTTCTCCTTTACTATCAGATAAATTTATTTCATTTTACCATATAGGGGTATCGAAGACAATGGAAAAGGATCATTTTTTTTGGTACAATATTAAAAGGACTTCTAACAAATCATATTAAGGAAACCCTTTTTGTCCACTGCATAAGCAACTTGCAGGAAATCAAAGATTTGGGAAATCTGCTTAAAACTCAATTTAGTCAAGTTCTCAATACTAGAATATTAAAGTAGAACTTTCCTATTTCATTATAGGAGAATAATATTTAGGAGGAAATAAAATGTTAGTCCTTTCATGTAGCAATATAACTAAAACTTATGTGATAGATACTATTTTGGATAGCCTTAGTTTCACTGTAGAAGATGGAGATAAAATCGGAGTAATTGGACTAAATGGTTCAGGCAAAACTACTCTTTTCAATATTTTAAGTGGTGAAATCCAACAAGATAGTGGAGACATATATATTCAGAAGGATATAAAAATTGGATATTTAAAGCAACATACGAAAATAGAAAGCAATAAAACTGTTTTTGATGAATGTTTGGAAGTCTTCCTTCCTCTAATAAAAATGGAAGAAAATTTAAGAACTCTTGAGCATGAAATATCTTCAGAAAGTGCAAATGGTACGACAGAAAAACTAAATATATTAATGGATGAATACGCACATATGTCAGAAAAGTTTTTATCCTTAAATGGTTATGGATATAAATCAGAAATCAAAGGAATTCTTAAAGGCTTAGGTTTTAACGAGGAGGACATGGAAAAAGAAGTTAATGTCCTTAGTGGCGGACAAAAATCTCGTTTATCTTTGGCTAAATTACTACTCAAAAAACCAGATATTCTACTATTAGATGAACCTACTAACCATTTAGATATAGAGGCTATAGATTGGTTAGAAAAGTTTTTAAAGGATTATAAAGGAGCAGCCTTAATAATATCCCATGATAGGTATTTCTTAGATAATGTTGTAAATAGAATATTTCATATAGAAAACTTAAAATTAAATATTTACAATACTAATTATACTAATTTCATGACAAGAAGAAAAAAAGAATTAGAAATATACAAGAAACATTTTGAGGATCAACAGAAGGAAATAAAGAGACAGGAAGAAATCATCAGTAGATTTATGAACTACGGAGGTTCTAGATATATAAAACAAGCTCAAAGTAGACAAAAAATATTAGATAAAATGAAAATAATGACTAAACCTACTGACCAAAAGAAGACTAGAATAAGATTCGAGCCTCGTATTAAATCTGGTAGAGATGTACTCAGAGTTGAATCCTTAGAGAAGTCCTTTGGTGAGTTTAGGTTATTAAAAGATATAAATTTTAACATCTATAGAGGAGAAAAGGTTGGTCTTATTGGTGCAAATGGTATAGGAAAAACTACTTTATTTAAAATAATTTTGGGACAAATTCCTAAAGATAATGGAAATATAAATATTGGTCATCATGTTGTTAGTGGTTATTTTGATCAAGAAATGAAAAGTCTAAATCTAGATAAAACCATTATAGATGAAATATGGGATGAGAACCCAACCTTTGACCACTATCAAATAAGGACAATCCTTAGTCAATTTATGTTTATAGGAGATGATATATTTAAGGAAATCTCTGATCTTAGTGGCGGAGAAAAAGGTAGACTTTCCTTATTAAAGCTAATGCTATCTAATGCAAACTTTCTTCTAATGGATGAGCCTACAAACCATTTAGATATTGATTCCAAGGAGGTGCTGGAAGAGGCTATACTTGATTATGATGGCACATTATTTGTAATATCCCATGACAGATACTTTCTAAATAGGGTAACAGATAAAATCTTGGATTTAACCAGCGAAGGAATTAAAGAATATTTAGGAAATTATAATTATTATCTAGAAAAGAAAAATGAATTACTATACGTAGAGGATGAAGATGATGGTAAAACAAAAACTCAAATAAAACTAGAAAAAAGAAGAGAAAAGGAATTAGAAAAAGAGGAAAGAGCTAAAAGAAAAGAAATATCTGATGTAGAAAAAAGAATAGCTGAAGAAGAATGTAAACTAGAAGAGTTAGACAACCTTCTTTGTGACCCTTTAATATATGAGATACCTGAAAAAATTGTTGAATTGACAAAGAAAAGAGAGAAAATTCAGCTTCAACTAGATGATCTATATGATGAATGGATTTCATTAACTGAAGCGTAATTCCACATATAATTCACATATTATACACAATACCCACAACCTTATCCACAATACAAGGCCTATGTTTTAAGGTTTTTCTCAGTTTATCCACATTGCCCACATAAATTTATAATAAATCGATTTTTTATATGTGGACAATTTGTGGAATAATTTGTTAAAAGATATCAGATTAAGTCTAGATTTGGTATGACATTTAGACAAAGATCTGATTCTTTTCCTTCTTTATAATTAAAATAGGCAGCTGCACCAATCATTGCAGCATTATCTGTGCATAATATCCTAGATGGATAGAATATTTCTATCTTTTCCTTCTTACCTCTTTCTTCCATCATAGATCTTAAGCCTTGATTTGCAGCTACTCCACCAGCTAACACAATTTTATTTGAATTTCTTTCTCTAGCTAATCTAAAGGACTTATCCACAAGCACATCTAATACAGCTTGTTGAAAAGATGCGGCTACATCTTCTATTATAATTTTCTCACCTTTTTGTTCCTTTTGATTCAAATAATTTAATACTGCTGTCTTGAGTCCACTAAAGCTAAAATCATAGGATTTTGGCTCTAATAATACCCTTGGAAAATCTATGGCTTCTTTGTTTCCAGTTGTGGATAGTTTATCTATAATTGGCCCACCTGGATAAGGAAGTCCTAACGCTCTAGCTACCTTATCAAATGCCTCTCCTGCTGCATCATCTCTTGTTCGACCTATTAATTCATAGTTAGTATAACTATTTGCTTGTACTAAATAGGTATGCCCGCCAGAGACTATTAAACAAGTAAATGGGGGTTCTAAGTCTTTATGATCAATATAATTTGCACATACATGTCCTTCAATATGGTTTACTCCAATAATAGGTATATCCAATCCATAAGCCAACGATTTAGCAGTTGATATTCCTATTAGCAAAGCTCCCACTAAACCTGGTCCTTGAGTTACCCCTATTAGATCTATATCGTTAAAACCAATATTTGCTTTGTCCAATGCTTCTTGTATTATTGGATTTATACTTTCAATATGTTTTCTTGATGCTATTTCTGGTACTACACCACCGAATTTTCGGTGTATATCTATTTGAGAAGATATTATATTAGATAAAACTTCTCTGCCATCTTTAATCACAGCACAAGAGGTCTCATCACAGGAAGTCTCTACAGCTAATGTTAACATAATCTAACACCTCTTAATTCTATAATTTTTTCCACATAATTATTGCATCTTCATTATCATCTGCATAATAATTTGGTCTAATTCCCGATTCAACAAAATCATATTTTTTATATAAATTTTGGGCAGCTATATTAGATTCTCTTACTTCTAAAGTCATTGCACTAATTCTCTCTTTACTGCATAGATAAATAAGTCCTTCTACTATAGCTTTACCTACACCCATTTTTCTATATTTATTCTCCACTGCAATATTAGTTATATGTCCCTCATCTAATATCATCCATATACCACCATATCCTGCCACTACATCGTCTATTTCAGCTACTATATACCTAGCCAGCTGATTTTTTGTAATCTCTAATAAGAAGGATTCCTTAGGCCAGGGAGTGGTAAAGGCATCCTTTTCGATTTCCATAATTCTATCTAAATCTTCTTCCTCCATTTTACGGATAATAATATCCATGTTATCCTTGCTCCTTTTCTCTCAATTCCCTCTGAGCTTGAGATTCTCTTAAATATTCTGGTACCAGAGTATAATAATCATCTACAAATCCTTCATTATACTTTATAAAGGCTAACTCTCCTATACTAGTAGCTCTACAGAAATTCTGACCAATAGTTGAAAATTCTACTTTTCCTTTTAGTCCTTCTCGAATTTTTTCCTTATGTAACATGGATCCATCTCCATTTACTAGTACTTTATCATATGACTTATTAAGAATATCTAATAGATGGTATATATCTAATACATCAGGTTCCATTACTATCTTAATTTTACCATCTTTCCATGTATATATACCTGTATAAACCCTGTCCCTTCTTGCATCTATCATTGGCACAATTATTTTCCCATAAGGCAGATTAAAAGCTAAAGCTTCTAAGGTAGATATACCTACTACAGGCTTTTTAAATAGATGAGCAAAGGCCTTTATAGTTGCTACTCCAATTCTAAGTCCAGTAAATGAACCAGGACCTATAGCGACTCCATAAAGATCAATATCGCTAACATTTAAATTTAAACTATCTAATATTTCTTTAACCATAGGCACTAGTTTTTCTGAATGAGTTTCCTCCTGATTTAATGAATACTCCCCTAGTACCCTATTTTCATCTAGTACGGCACATGTTGCCATCATAGTTGATGTATCCAAAGCTAATATTTTCAATTCTTCTCCAACTCCTTAAGTATCTCTATATATCTATTACCATGTCCTGTTATTCTTATTACCCTTTCATCTATATCTTTACCCTTTTCTATATCTAATACTATTCTTTCCCTAGGCAATAATTTTTCTATTTTTTCTGCCCATTCTATAATACAAACTCCTTTTCCATAGAAATATTCATCAAATCCTAGATCATAGAGTTCATCTGCATTTTCCAATCTATATACATCAAAATGATAGACTGCAAGTCTCCCATTATATTGGTTAATTAAGGTAAAAGTTGGGCTAGTTATATAATCAGTAACTCCAAGACCTAGTCCTATTGATTTGGTTAAAGTAGTCTTACCTGCACCCAAATCTCCATTTAGGCAAACAATATCTCCACTTTTTAGTATATTACCTAATTTAATCCCAAAATCCTTTGTTTCTTCCAATCCCTTTAATCTTATTTCCAAGAATATCAACCTTTCATTTGTATTGCTAATATTATATTATAACACAATTCAATTCATAATACATACCCCATGGTTATTTATAGCACATTTGTTATACCAAGAGTAACAATACTTTAACCTGTGTAATTAAGATTAAATTTCACTAATACTTTAAATCTACTTTTTCAGCATTTTAAAACATTTTTAGTTCTTATATTAAAAATATTTATAATGTGCGTTTCATTATAAAATAGTTTAATTGTAATAGTGTTTCAATTAAATATATAATGATTTATGGATTATGTTTGTGAATTAATTCCCAATGATTATTTTATATTAGAAGGGTGATTTAAGTGAGAAAAGAAGAAATGACTCCAAGAGAAAGAATGAATGCCTTTGCCAAGGGTCAAGAAATCGACCGTATAATCTGTGTCCCAGACATGGGGGCTACTATGGCACCTTTTATCGGTGTCAAGGTAAGTAATTATTATCATTCATCAGAGCTCATGGCAGAACTAGAAATAGCTTTATTTAAAAGACTTCGTCATGATAGTGTAGGGATATCTACAAGCCTCAGAGGTGTGGCTGAGGCTATGGGCTCAAAGGTAGCTTATCCTGATCACAATATTTCCTATTTATTAGAACCGGCTATAAAATCTGTAGATGAAATAGAATCCCTTAAAATTGTTAATCCATTAAAGGATGGAATCCTACCAATTTTAATTAAGGCTATAAAACTAACAAAAGATGCTCTTGCAGATGAAGTAGATGTTGGTGCTTCAATGTCTGGACCCTTTAGCGTTGCTGCCTCTGTAGTAGGAACAGAAAATCTTCTAAAATGGATTATCAAATATCCTGCAAAAGTACATACTCTAATGGATATAGTCGCAGAATCTAACAATAGGTATATAGAGGAGGTGGCAAAATTAGGTGTATCCATTGGCTTTGCTGATCCAGTTTCATCCACCAGTCTCATAAGTCCAAAGCAGTTTAGAGAGTTTTCTTTACCAGCCCTCCAAAAAAATGTTGATAAAATAAAGGAAAAAACGGGTAGTGCTCCAAGTATACACATATGTGGAGCAAGTAAAGAAATATGGGAAGATGTGGTATCCACAGGCATTTCTAATTTCAGTATAGACAATGTAGAAGATCTAGAAAAAGCTAAGAAGATAATGGGCGATAAAGTCATAATTACAGGAAATGTTCCACCTGTTGATGTAATTTATGCAGGCAATAAGGATTCCATTTTCAAATCAGTTAAAGAATGTATTAGAAAGGGCTATGATTCCAAGAAAGGATATATTTTAAGTACGGGCTGTCAAATTCCAATGCATACTCCAATGGAAAATATTGAAATGTTTATGGAAGCAGGCAGCATCTATGGAAAATATCCAATAGACTTAGAATTACTAATGAAAGATTAATTTAAATCAAGGAGGAGATTAATATGGAAAAGCTAAATGAAAAAAAGGGTAATGGAATAGCTTTGCTACCTTTTCTTATCTTCGTATCTGTATATTTAATTTCAGGCATTATACTACAATCTCAAGGAGTTAAAATGGCATTTTATCAATTTCCAGCTCCAGTTGCAGCAAGTATAGGAATAATATTTTCTTTTATTTTGACAAAAGGTTCATTAGATGAGAAATTTGATATATTTATTAAAGGCTGCGGTGATGATAATATAATAATTATGTGTATTATATATTTATTGGCAGGAGCTTTTTCTACAGTTTCTAATGCTATGGGGGGTGTTGAGTCTGCAGTAAATCTAGGGCTTACTTTGATACCAGCCAAATTTATTACGGTAGGAATATTTATAATAGCTGCTTTTATTTCTATTTCAACAGGAACATCAGTAGGTACTATTTTAGCCATAGGTCCTATAGCTGTTCAATTAGTACAAAAGGCAGGTTTGAATTTACCTTTGGTACTAGGTGCATTAGTTGGTGGAGCTATGTTTGGAGATAACTTATCTATTATATCCGATACAACTATAGCAGCTACAAGGACTCAAGGAGTATCTATGAAGGATAAGTTTAGAGTTAATATTGGTTTTGCATTACCAGCAGCTTTAGTTACAATTCTTCTTTTATTCATGTTTGGTAAACCGATAACTGTTCCTGAAAGTCAAGAATATGTTTTTAATATAGTTAAAGTAATTCCATATATATTTGTATTGATAGCCGCCATAGCTGGAATAAATGTATTTGTAGTTTTGACTGGAGGAATTATTATATCAGGTGTTATAGGATTTAGCTATGGAAACTTTAAAGGATTAGAATTTGTTCAGCAAATATACTCTGGATTTACAGGAATGTTTGATATCTTTTTGTTATCTTTATTAACTGGCGGTTTAGCTAATATGGTATCCAATGGGGGAGGACTTGACTGGCTGCTACATAAGATAAATAAAAAAATTAAAGGCAAAAAATCTGCTCAGCTAGGTATAAGTGCATTAGTCTCACTTACAGATGCAGCTACTGCTAATAATACAGTGTCTATAATTGTAAGCGGCCAATTATCAAAGGAAATATCTAGAACTCATGGTGTAGATCCAAGAAAAACTGCTTCACTTTTAGATACTTTTTCGTGTATAATGCAAGGTCTAATACCCTATGGTGCTCAATTGTTAATAGCAGGAAGCTTTACTAATGGATCAGTAAGCCCTGTTCAAATAGTACCGTATGTATGGTATTGTTTTATATTAGCAGTATTTGCTATATTATCCATAGTGACTCCATTTGGAAATGGATATCTAAGAAGGAATTCCTAAATTATCTACTAATGTCCTAAATAGTTTCTATTAGATTAAGCGGAGCAAGAATGTAGTATTCTTACTCCGCTTAATAATCTATTTTCCATCCCTTATCTACGCATATATCTTTTATTTCATCTGCAATTTCTTCAATTCTACTTGTCTCTGCCCCCCAACTAGAATTAAATAAGCCTTGACCTCCGCCACCAGCAACTATATCAATTATACAATTATTTTGATCTTCTATTTTCAATATTACGCATGTCATTAATTGGGAGTTATTCCTAAAATAATATTTTTCACTCATAAAAACATAAATATCTTCCGCTGGTTGTAAATCGTAATGTC
This sequence comes from uncultured Tissierella sp., assembly GCF_902479755.1. NCBI lineage: Bacteria > Bacillati > Bacillota > Tissierellia > Tissierellales > Tissierellaceae > Tissierella > uncultured Tissierella sp. The sequence continues at coordinate 273,471 of NZ_CABSQO010000001.1, forward strand.
GAATATCATTACTTAGTAATTCAAGAATTTTAGATACATTATTACCTTTTACTATTAATCTTTTACTATCCATAGTCATCCCCCTTATACTAAAACCTTATTACATTATATTTCTAACTTATATCATATTCTAATCATACCCATTATTTCATTCCTTTGTTTACTAATTATCATTTCTTATTCCATCAATTACTTTTAAAATCTCAGTAATAACCTATAGTGATATTACTGAGGTCAGATTAAATAATATAAGAGCATTTTCTAAATTAGAAAGTGCTCTTATATTATAATTTTTTTATTTTTTAGCTACCGGTATCCATATCTCACTTTTAAAATCTGGGGATTTTATATTAAAATCTTCAGTCCATAAAATTTCTGGACCTTCCACAATTTCATAGTTTGATGTAGGAAGCCATTCAGAAAATATTCTCCCCCAAGTTTGCTGTAGCGTCTCTGGGAATTGTCCTACCGTCTCAAATACAGCCCAAGTTGATGGTGAAACCTTAAGCTCAGTAAACCCTTTGGGACATTCTTTATTTGTTGCTACACCGATATAATGGTCTAATCCTCCCTTTTCAGCCATTCTCCCTTCTGAAAAGTTAATGTCAGCCTGAATCAGGCCTAAAGGTTCTACATTAGAAATATCTTTAAGCCTATTGATTGTTTCTTTATCCAAGCTTTTCCACATTTTAGTGATTTCCTGATTCTCTCCTTCAAAAATAATAGGAACTCTTTTCATTATGCCAATTATACTAAATCCTTCTTTTTCAACAATTCGATAATCCATCATATTACCTCCTCTAATTGATAATCTGAAGGTCATTGGTGGAAAAGCTTTTAGTAATTTATCTTTATTTCTGGCTTCTGAAGGCGTTATTCCATGTAAGTTCTGAAAAGCCCTTGTAAAAGAATCTGGTGAACTATATCCGTATTTCATGGCTAAATCAATTACCTTTATCTGACCATCTTGAAGCTCGAAAGCCGCAAGTGTAAGACGTCTGCGACGAATATATTCTGATAAGGTAACACCTGCAAGAAAAGAAAACATTCTCTGAAAATGATATTCTGAGCATAATGCAATTTTTGCTACTTCTTTAAAATCAATATCATTAGTAAGATTTTCTTCAATATACTTCAATGCTTCATTCATACTTTTTAGCGAATCCATCTATATGACCTCCTTTTATCAATATAGTATCAGGAAGTTAATATGTATGCCCGATGTTTTCTGCACAGATCTGCAGGCTTAGAATCATAATCAAATTATACTTTAAATATTTTATTTTACTAAAATATTATCTCCTGCTAATTATCCCATTATTAGATTAATCTCCAATATCTGTGCTTAAATCAGCTAAAAACATACCAGTAATCAATAAAAATAGCATTGATATGCCAATACTTTTTTTAATATTTATTAAATTTGACTCTTGAAAATTGAAGGTTTTCTACTCTCCATTCTTTATGAATTCCAATACCTTTTCTGCATGTCCCTTTGCTTTCACATTTCTAAACTCCTTTATCAATTCTCCATCTTTATTGAATATGAAAGTAGATCTTTCAACTCCTATATATTCCTTTCCATACATCTTTTTAAGTTTCATTACATTAAATAGATTATGAACGTCTTCATCTTCATCGCTAAGAAGTAAAAATGGTAAATCATGCTTATCTCTAAATTTAGCATGGGATTTTAAACTATCTCTACTTATTCCTATTATAACAGTATCTAGTTTTTCAAATTCATCATATAAGTCCATAAATTCTAATGCCTCTGTAGTACAACCTGCTGTATTATCCTTTGGATAAAAATATACTACTACATTTTTGCCTTTAAAATCCTTTATTGAAATATCATTTCCACTAGTTTCCTTTAATACAAAATCATAATTTAACATATTAATCCTCCTCATCTCATAATGATTATATTACTTCTTCTCTATTCTTACCCTTTTATATCTTAGACCAAATCCCATAAACAAGGATGGCATAAAAATATTCAATAATGACAATAATGGTATATGCTGTATACCTAAAAGAAAATCAATCATTGTAAATGGCATATAGTACGAATTGAATAATATCCAATATGTACTTACCTCTTTAGGTACTTCTATTAAACTTCCATTTGTCATTAAAATGTGTATAACCATAATCCAATACCAATAATGCTAATAATACCACCTACATAAAAATCATACTTCCTATCCTTATTAATATCTAAGAATGTCCCCATATAAACATAAAATCTTATTAATGATACAGTCAGAAACAGCCTACTTAATATATTAGTTGTATACTTTCCAAATTTAGAAGCGGTTGCAACAAAGATTACTAATAAAATGAATGATAATACTACAGTGATTAAATGTAATATTAATGCTTTAATATTATTCTTCATAATCTAATCCTCCTTGGCCGATTATGACTTTATAAACTTTTGAAAATTAAAATTACTATTGTCCCTCTTTCTTTATACATACAATATCATAACTTAACTTTTGAAACAATATAATAGAATTTTATCTATATATTACTCTAATTCTTGATATTACTTAAATTAAAACACAGAAGAACCGTCCCTCTGTGTTTTAATAATTTCTATATCAATAATCGCTGGTATAGATATTATTAATTGGAGATAAAAAAGTAAATATAATAGAATTGTATTGTTTAAATAATAACATGGGTGTAGAAAGGCGGTACTATTAATATGGAAGTTAAAAAATCTGTGATATGTGGAGTATGTCCTGGTTCTTGTGTAGTTGATGTTAATTTAGAAGATGGAAAATTAATTGATATTTTTCCTGCAAAAGATGAACCTTTTGGTGCTCTTTGTTTAAGAGGAAAATTTGCAAAAGAAATTCTTTATTCTCCAGATAGGCTGAAGAAACCCCTTATTCGTGTGGGTGAAAAAGGAGAAGGAGATTTTAGAGAAGCTAGCTGGGAAGAGGCATTAGATTATGTTGCCGATGGATTCTTGAAGGTAAAGGAAAAATATGGACCGGAGTCTCTGATTAACCATTCAGGTCGTGGTGGATTCGAAGCAAGCACCTCCGACTTTCTGGGGATTGTAAACCCTGAAAACCGTGCAGTTCCAGGTTTTTTTCTACCATTAGGATCACCTAATGTATCAAGTGTTGGATCAGTATGTTATAACTCCTTTGGAGCATTTGCTCCAATTACAACTTTTGGTGTTTATGGAAATAGTATTTTACCAGATATAGCCAATGCAAATCGAATTGTAGTCTGGGGGGCTAATCCAATTACTAAATCTCCTCAATTCCAATTTCATGCTATTCAAGTTGCTGTAAGCAAAGGTGCTAAGATAACTGCAATTGACCATTTTAAAACAGATATATGTAAACGGGCTGAAGAATATCATCTGGTTCGTTCGGGTACAGATGGAGCATTAGCACTTGCAATCTTAAAGATTATTATAGAAGAAGATATTTATGATAAAGAATTTGCGGAAAAATGGACTGAAGGATTCGAAGAACTTAAATTCTATGTTGCTTCTAAAACACTTGAAGAATGGGCAGCTATTCCTGGCTTAGAACCAGAGGCAATACGTCATCTAACTTATCAAATAGCAGAGGAAGAAAAGACTACCTTAGTAATGTATACTGGATTGGAATATTCCAATTCAGGAGTACAAACCATAAGAGCAGTCTATACTATCTGGGCACTATTAGGAAAGATAGATATTCCAGGAGGCATACTATTAAATTCACCAACAGTAAATAGAGTAAAAGAAATTTACTGTAAAAAACCAGATAGAAAACCTATTGGTGCCAATGAATATCCTTTGTTCTGTGAATTAATGCAAAATGCCCACTTTATGAAATTCCCTCAAGCAGTTTTAGAAAATAATCCTTATCCAGTAAGGGGTTTATTAAACTTAGGTTCATCTATTTTAACCAGCTATCCAAATCCAAATAAATTTGCTGAAGCTCTATCTAAATTAGAATTTTTTGTTGTAATAGATAGATACTTTACAGAGGATTGTAAGTATGCAGATGTTGTATTACCTGCAACTACATATTTTGAAGATGAATCCTATGTTGTACATGGCCCTACCATCAAAAAAAGAACCCGTGTAGTAGCCCCAGTTGGTGAAGCACGCACGGATATTTTCATTATACATGATATAGCAAAGAGACTTGGCTATGGTGAGAATTATCCTGAGGATGAGTCTGAGCTTTTGGAGAGGGCCCTAGGAAGCAAAGAGTTGGCGGAACAATTGAATAGGGATGGTTTCATCAAGTATCCTATGGCAGAAAGAACATTTAAAAAATATGAAAATGGTAAATTTCGTAAAGATGGTAAGCCGGGATTCCCTACACCTTCTGGGAAATTTGAAATTAAGTCATCATTACTTGAAAAGTTTGGATATCCAGGATTGCCAGAATATATGGAGCCTATAGAAAGTCCTGTGAGTCAACCAGAATTGGCAAAAACTTATCCTTTAATTCTAAATACAGGGACACGTATCCCTACTACCTTCCGCTCACAATTTTTAAATATACCTGGTTTACTAAAGATGCAGCCAGAACCCTTGGTATGGATCAATACAGATGATGCAGAAAATCGTAATATAGCAAATGGAGATAAGGTACGAGTTAAAACTAAAAGAAATCAGGTCGAATTTGTAGCTAAAGTTACTTATGAAATTCCATCAGGTGAAATAGAATTGAATATGGGGGGTGGCTCTGCTTATCAAGCTGAAGCTTGGGCAAAATCCAATACTAATCATTTAACTGATGATGAAAATTGTGACTATATTTCTGGATTCCCTATTTATAAAGCTTTACTATGTGATGTGGAAAAACTAAACCCTAAGAAGAAATAATATAAACCCCCTGAAGAAATGGATAGCTATCCATTTCTTCAGGGGGATACTTGATAATTACCGCAGCCACCATCTATTTAATTCATAATGAGGCATATCTTGATATCTTTCAAAATAATAGCCTGGAGTAAGCCCCACTTCCTTACCAATTTCTGCACATTTTCTAAAAAACTCCAAATCTCCATAGGGATCATCAGTATTGTTTTCGCAAATGTCAAATGCACGCCTCTTTGTATGTTTACTATTCTTAGTCCATGTGACAACTAAACCGGATGTAGTTCTCCCTTGTTTATATAGCATCTCTTGTCGAGCTTGGGTTCTATAAGTTTCTGTAATTCGTACAGAAAGCCCCTTTTCTTCACACTTTTCTAAAAACTTGATTGCCAATTCTCTAGTCCTGGGACTAAGTTCATCTAAATCTGAAATTATTTCAGTTGAAGATTCATTTATATATCCATAATTTCCTCTATCAAAGAGAAATGCATATACACCAGTCCTTGGAAAAATTACAAATAGTAACAGTAAAAGCAATAAAAATAATATTATACTCTTCCTCATATTCTCACCTACATAATTCTACTATTCATTGTCAATTCTACATCTTTTAAATTCTTAAGATAATTTTTCCTAAGGATTATATATATCAAGAGTAAATATAATAACCAAAGATAAATTTTCATATTTAATAATACCTCAAAGGTCTTGAAAAAATCATAAGCGGTAGTGCCGATATAAGCAGATATTAAGAGAAAGAAAATACTTATAATCACTATAAATAGCATATTATAATTAACTTCTCTGATTATTAGTTTTTTTAAGATGCTTTTATCCATCCCAACCATCTGCAATAAAACAAATTCTTGTTTCCTAGATTCTCTCATACTGTTAGTTGCACTATAAGAACTTGATATTCCAACTATTGCAATAAATATAGTAACTATTAAAATTAATGAATATAACATTTTATTAGAATTTGACTCAAAAGCATATAAATTTTCTCTATTGAAAAATTCTAGATCTCTAATATTAAGATACTCTTTTGTTTTATTTTTGATTTCCTCAAGGTTTGCATATTCAGATGTTTTCAAATAAAGACTCTCTAAATTAAAGACATCTGCTGCCGTATCTAAATTATTTAAAATGGAAATAAAATTATCCATTGGCATTATAGCAATTAAGGAGGTCCTAGATTGTGGAATTTTTAATATATTTGGGTCCATTGTATAATCTAAAACTTCTAAATCAAAGCCTTCTAATTTCTCTTTAAAGGATGATGGATTTGCATTTACTCTAATAGTTTCCACATTTTCATCAATAGCATCTGTATATTCTAATCTACTGTAAGGCTTAGTAAAATCAATTGGAATCGTATTTACTATGATACATTTATTTCCATTACTAAAATCCTCCAATTTTAAATTAAAGTTTTCAACAATCTCCCCAAATTTATTGCCTTCAATTCCTATTAGATTTATACCAATTTCTTCATATTTATTGTCCTCTACATATTTAGGATATAATTCACGTAGGTATTCTTGGTCTAATATCTTTTCATAATCATTGCTCAATTCCATATAAAAGCCATACTTTCTATAACTAATATATTCTTCTTCAAAATTATTAGTCAATTCTGAGATTAAGTCCTTAGGTATAGCCTGTGGACTAAAATAATTAATTTTGTGATTATAATAAGATAACTCATTAGGTCTATTGTGTTTTAGTTCAAGATCCAGGGCAGAAGAAAGTGCTAATAATACACTGAGAAGTAATAATGATATTGATACTGACAGTGTGGTTATCAAGGTCTTTTTTCTATCTTTCTTCGCATTTATTTTTGACAAATCTCCAATGAAATTACTTCTCCTAAGCTTATAGGATTTTCTAGAATGTTTATCATCACTTCGATACAATTTCATAGAGTCTATAGGATTTAATTTTGAAAGCTTAAATACAGGTGATAAAGATGCAACTAATAAAATCAATGTACTTACCACTAAGATTATTAAAATTGATAGGGGACTAATTATGACTCTTAAATTCTTAATGTTTTCGGAAGACATATTCATCTGAGACAAAAGATAATATTTATTGAGAATTCTTATAATGAAAAAGTCTAGCATTGTCCCGGCAATAACCCCTAAAAGTATGGGTTTAATAGCAATTTTAATCAATCTTTTTATAATCATCTTCACAATATCTATTTTTCTGGCTCCAACACTTAGAAGCAAACCATATTCCCTTATATGAGATTTTTCCCAAACCAAAAAAATGTTTTTAATTATGATTATAAAAAATCCTCCAATTAGTATCAATCCCATTACAAATATCTTTGGATATCTTTCGCTGCTTGTATATATACGCATATCATCTGGATTTACAAAATGGCTGCTAAGATATAAAAAGTTATATCCAAAATCTCCTTCATTTATGGCTTTCTCATAATCAATTCCTAATATATCATATAAATTAGGTGTCAATTTATAAGTATCTTTTATATTTTTATACCAAATAACTACCCTATAAGCGTTGGTTTTTAAAGCATCAGAATCCATATAGCTGTAAATCGGGATTTCTTCTTCCCAACTTCTTGTATAATAATTCATTAATCCTGTTATTTTATAATCATGCTTAACATTATCTTTATCAATTGTATTTAAATATTCTCCAACTTGGAGATTTAAATCTTTAGCTGTCAATTTAGGAATTAGAACTTCATTTTCTTTCCTTGGCAGTTCCCCCTCTGATAAAACTACCTTCATGGTATCAAAATAATTCTTATCTCCTAAAAATATATGAAAAGAAAAATTATTATCGGAGCCTTTTTCAATTCCCTTTTTCCCTAAATAACCTAGTTTTTTAATATTTACATTACTTTCTAAGATATTGACCTTTTCACTGTCTAAACTTACTGGTATCCTTGTATGGAAATCTCCTGTTATCTTTTCTGCCATTTCTTGATCGTTTCTTACTATGGTGCCAAATAATAATATAAACAACGAGAAAGCTATCACAGCTAAAAATATGGTAATTTGAAGTGTTTTTAACCTTTTATTTTCTCTATTCAGGGAGTTTTTAATATATATATCATAGAGTTTCATTGCAAACTCACATCCCTAATAATTCTTCCATCTTCTATTTGAAGCATTCTATCAGTTTTATTAACTATTTCTTCATCGTGGCTGACTATTAACATAGTTTGATTAAAAGCTGAGTTTGAATATTTTAATAGTTCAAATATTTTATTTCTATTTTCTCTATCTAAGTTACCCGTTGGCTCATCTAGTAAGACGATAGAAGGCTTGTTAATTAATGCTCTTGCAATAGCTACTCTCTGTTGTTCTCCTCCTGATAATTCTTCGGGGAAACTTTTTAATCTTTCTTTTAAATCAATTATATTCATGACTTTTTCATATAATTCTAAATCTGGCTCCTTATCATCCATTAGTAAAGGAAGTAAAATATTTTGCTCTACAGTTAAATTAGACATAAGATTGTAGAATTGATAGACTATACCTATCCTTCTACGTCTGTATATTGCAAGCTTTGATTGAGTGAGATTGTCAGTTCTCTCCTTTTCGATATATACTTCTCCTCTGGAAGGTCTATCTAAACCTCCTATGAGATTTAATAAAGTGCTTTTACCACTTCCACTAGGTCCAAATATCCCTATAAATTCTCCTCGATTTATAGAGATATTTACATTATCAAGTACTGTTTTTGTCTGATTTCCATCCCTATAACTTTTTGTTATATTTATAGTCTTTAATATTTCCATACTATCACCTCAATTAAAGTATATACGACGAATCTTACATTTAAGTGACAGAATATAAATAAAAATAAGCCAGAAAAGATAATGAATAAAGATATGCTCTTTTCTGGCTTTCAATAAAATTTAATTGTAAATTTTCCCCCCCTGTCATTTTCAGCGAAGATTGTAGCATTATGTTTTTCCAATATATTTTTTGAAAGATTGAGTCCTATACCTGCTCCTGCTGCACTATTTTTTGATTTATAAAATCTTTGAAACAATTTATTTAGGTCCTCCTTTGAAAAGCCTTCTCCATCATCTTTGATTATAATTTTTGAATAAACATTGGTTTTTCTAGTCATAATCTGAATTTGAGATCTTCCATATTCAATACTATTTTTAACAATATTTATTAAGGCCTCCACAATCCAATAAAAATCCCCAATTATTGTGAAATCTTCTCCGTCTGCTAAAATTTCTATAGAGTTTTCTTGGATTTGGGCTTCCAAACTTTCTATACTAGCATTGATTGCCTCTCTAATAGAAAATTCTTCAGACTTAAATTCTATTTGATTCACATCCAGTCTTGCAATGGTAAGCATTGAAGATATTAAATAATTTATTTTAGAAAGCTCACAGTCGATTTTATCAAGATGTTTTTCATCTTTATTTTCTTTATATAATTCAATGAGTATTTCTATAGATGCTAAAGGCGTTTTTAATTGATGGGATATATCCTCTAAATTTTCTTTAAGCTTCAGCTTATCTCTTATAGCTAGTTCTCTACCCTCTCTCAATTCTAGAACTAATTTATATAGCTCATCATATAATGCTCCAAGACTATTTACTTCATCTATAGATATGAAATAATCACCTTCAGATAAGGAGCTTAACTTTGATTTTATCATTTTTATATATTCTAAAAAGTTTTTTTCCCTTTGATTATAAATATAAATAAAAACAGAAGATGTAATAATACTAAATAAGACTATTAATATTAATACAAGAGATCTATCTCCATAAATGGTCATAGAACCGCCATATCCATAAACCTCCAAATCAATTAAATTGGAAACTTCTCTATAATATATTCCGTCAATAACTTTATATAAGAAAAAGAATAATATTAAGCTTGTAAGAAATATAATTATAAATATTTTCTTGTTTTTCATATTTATTCTCCTAAGTCTATTTATAGCTCTCTAATTTGTATCCTAAACCTCTTATAGTTTTAATATTTTTACCGTAGATTTCAAGTTTTTCCCTTAATCTTTTAATAGTGACTGATAAAGTATTGTCATTAACAAATTCTTCATAGTTATCCCAAGTAATTTCCATAAGAAAATCTCTGGTCAAGGTTTTTTCTATATTCTTCATGAAAGTTTCTAATAATAAATATTCCTTAGGTCTTAATTCTACTTCGTTACCGTCTATGTAGAGTGCTGTTCCTTCAATATCTAAAACCATTTTATCATAATAAATAAATCTACCATTTTCATTTTTATATCTTCTTAAAACAGTTTCTATTCTCGCCTTTAAAATACTTAGTTTAAAAGGTTTTGTAATATAGTCATCTCCTCCAATTTTTAGACCATTTATTATATCTTCTTCTTCATCTCTAACAGTAAGAAAAATTATAGGTTTTTTCAATTTTTTTATTTTAGGGGCAATATTAAAGGCATTTCCATCTGGAAGATTAATGTCTAATAAAAATATATCTATATCATCAATAAATTTATTATAAAATTCTTCGATTGTAGTAACTTCCTCGACTATATAATTATTTTCTTCCAAATACTCCTTAATTCCTTCTCTTATTATTTTATTGTCTTCTAACACTAAAATTTTAGATTTTTCCATATAACTCTTCCCCTGTAATTTCATCAATATTATCAATTTCACAAAATGCAGACCTACGACACACATTATATCATAAAAATAGCATATGATAACACATTTATATCTTCTCTTATATTCTTGATATTAGGTGAATAAAAGTATAAAATTATGTATGAGGTGGTATATTTGGATATTTATAATGCTCTTAAAACTTATTTTGGATATACGGAGTTTAAAGAGGGTCAGGAAAATTTAATAAGAGGAATTTTAGCAGGAAGAGATGTCCTAGGTATAATGCCTACAGGAGGTGGAAAATCTCTTTGCTATCAATTACCGGCTATATTGCTGGAAGGTGTTACAATAGTTGTTTCACCCTTAATATCACTGATGAAAGATCAAGTAGATGCATTAAATGAGATCGGAATATCAGGCACATTCATAAACAGTACTTTAGATGATAATGAATTTAATTATAGAGTACAAGAAATAAAAGAAGGCAAATATAAAATAATCTATGTAGCTCCGGAACGTTTAAATACTTTTTCCTTTATTAATTTAGTAAATAGCATCAAAGTATCTATGGTGGCAGTTGATGAGGCTCATTGCATCAGTCAATGGGGTCATGATTTTAGACCATCCTATGTAGAAATTCCAAGGTTTATCAAAACCTTTTATAATAGACCTATAGTCGCTTGTTATACGGCAACAGCCACCAAAGAAGTAGTTAGGGAAATCAAGTCTTTGATAGCCCTTAAAAATCCTATAGAGTCTATAATCGGATTTGATAGGCCAAATTTATATTATCAGGTTCTAAAGGTAAGCAATAAATATTCATATATAGTAGATTATATAAGAAATAGCTTTCAAAATGAGTCAGGGATCATCTACTGCTCCACAAGGAAAACTGTAGAATCATTAACTGAGAAGCTAAGTGAAGAAGGCTTTTCCGTAATAGGATATCATGGTGGAATGGATGCAAATATTCGCCAGAGAAATCAAGATGATTTTATATTTAATAGAGTTCAGATAATAATAGCCACCAATGCCTTTGGTATGGGCATAGATAAGCCAGATGTTAGATTTGTAATCCATTATAATATGCCTCAAAATATGGAGGCATACTATCAAGAAGCCGGACGTGCAGGCCGTGACGGAGAACCCAGTCGCTGTACCCTATTATATTCACCTTCAGATATAGTAAAGCAAAAATTATTGATACAGAGCAATCCTATATCTATGGAAAGGGAAACTTTATTATATCAAAATCTTCAATATCTAATTGACTACTGTCATACAAATAACTGTTTGAGAAATAGTATATTGGAGTATTTTGGGGAAACGATAACTGAGTCAAGCTGTGGAAATTGCGGAAATTGTTTAGATAGGTCTGAGATGGTGGATATTACCATAGAATCTCAAAAAATACTGTCCTGTATATATAGGGTCCAGGAAAGATATGGACTGACTACAGTAATTCAGGTACTTCGAGGTTCAAAAAATAAGAGGATAATAGAGTTTGGCCTAGATAATGTTTCAACCTATGGGATTATGAAGGAATATAGTGAAGGCTCATTAAGAGAAATTATAATGACCTTGGTTTCTAGAGGATATATCTATGTAACAGCAGATAAATTTCCAGTATTAAAATTATCCCAAACTGCTGGAGAGGTCTTAAGAGGACAAGTTAAAGTATATCATAAGAAGCATTTAATAGAAATTAAATCATCTAAAGATAAAAAGGGATTATCAATAAAGGATATGAATGAAAACTTCGATGAAGAATTATTCCAAGAATTAAAATCAGTACGATATTCTCTATCTCAAGATAAGAAATTAGCTCCATTTATGATATTCCATGATTCTACACTAATTGAAATGGCATCCCTTTTTCCTCAAGATAAGGAATCTATGATGATGATAAAAGGATTAGGCCTAAAGAAATATGAAAGCTATGGTGAAGTCTTTCTAAAGGTAATCACTGATTACTGTATAAAAAATGGAGTTTCCTCAATCATTTCCCGAGATGAAAAAATAGTAAGAGAGGATTTAGTGGATAGGTATAAATCAACCTACAATTGTTATCAGGAAGGATTATCTTTAGAAGAAATATCAAAAACAAGAAATTTTACCATAAATACTATTATTGAGCATCTTTCTAAATGTGAAGAACAAGGCCAAACTGTAAATTGGTCAAGATTTCTCACCCCTATAAAAGAGGAAAAGATACTGGAAGTAATAAATAGAATAGGATTTGAAAGATTAAAGCCAATAAAAGAATTATTACCAGAAGAATTTACTTATGAAGACATAAAAGTAGTTATTGCTAAAAATGGACTAAAATAATAATTATCCTCCATATGATTAATACTATGCTATAATAGCAAATGTTAACTAATCCATGGAGGAATAATCGTTTAAAATTAATCTATTCTCTTATCTCCTAAGAAGAAAAGAGCAACTGTGCCAGGGCCTGTATGAGAACCTATTACGGTACCTACACTGTTAATCATTACCTTCCCCTTTAGATTAGGGAACTTTTCTTCAATTAAATCAGCAACCATACGTGCATCATCATAACATGCAGAATTGGATATAAAACATTTACCTGAATACTCTATCCCATTCTCTGCATGTTTCTTCATTTTTTTCACTATTTCTGCAATTACATGCTTCTTCCCACGAATTTTTTCACGGGAAATCAACTTTCCATCATAGCTCATATTTAATAAAGGACATATATTTAATAGATTCCCTACAACTGCAGATGTAGCAGATATACGACCACCACGTTTATAATGCGTTAAATCAGTAGAGAAAAACCAATGATGTACATTTAATTTATTTCCCTCTAACCATTCATAAACCTCTTCAATACTTGAACCTCTATCTCTCATATCAGCAGCTAAATCAGTAAGTAATCCATAACCTGAAGAAGCACCTAGAGAGTCAACAATCATAATTTTCTGTTCCGGATACCTAGATAATAATTCTTCCTTTGCCATACATGCTGAATTATAAGCACCTGATAAACCTGTAGAAAGAGAAATATGCAAAATATCTTTTGACTCCTTAAGAAAAGGTTCAAAAAGATCTATAAACTCTCCTACATTTACCTGAGAGGTAGTAGGCATTGCTCCCCCCTCAATTCTACTGTAAAATTCTTCAAAAGACATAGTCTGACCGAGATCATCTATATATTCTTTCCCGTCCATGTTGAAATGAAAAGAAGCAAAAGGTATATCCCTTTTTAAAAAATATTCATAGGGCATATCTGCTGTAGAACAACATGTTAAAACAAATTTAGACATATTTAACACTCCTTCCATAATTATAATTATTAATTTTAATAACCAATAGTAAACATATACTGCTCTCCAATGGTCTTATAAATTAGCTCATATCCAGCATCGTTGGGATGAATACCATCAGAGCATAAAAAATCACTATAATTATTATATTTCAAAAATGCAGAACGTATATCAATTATTGGAACACCCATTTTATTAGCCAATAACATAACTTCTACATTATACATTTCTTGCCACCTATAAATCATATTAACATCACCAAGCCATTGCAATATACCTCTCTCATTTAAATCCTTAGAGATCCAATTAAAATATCTCTTAGGATCAAGAGGTGGAAGATTAATCATTATTGGACTCCCACCGTTATTACGTATTTCTCCAATTAAACTCTCATATAATCTTCTAAATTCAATAATCGGTGTATTAGGAAAATGTTCTTTTTCTGGATTCTCGGCTATTTCTTTCCAATTAAAGTCACAGTCATTACCGCCTAATTCTAAAAAGACATTTTTATATTTCATAATTTCAGTTGCATGTCTCTTAATATTTGATAAACCCTTTGAAACAGTGCATCCAAACATAGAATAGTTTCTAATATTTATTTCTTCCAACCCAAATATTTTCTCTAAATTCATTTTAATTACCTTATATCGACTTGTTTCAGACTGTAATACTATGCCTTTGCCAATCGAATCTCCAAAAACACAAATATCTATAAGACTCATAATTAGCACCTCTCCCTTTAATCCATTCTTTTATTTCTACCAATGTGGAATATAATTGATATCAATGATAAATAAAGCACATATAGAACCCAAGCAATACTCCAAATCTTAAATTTCATTGATATGAATAAATATAAAAATGTTGTTAATATAAATCCTGAAGCAAAAAGTCGAATATCTTTTTCTACAATTGATATATGCTTTCTATTTACTATATAATCTGTTATTATGTAGAAAAATACTATAATTATAATTATTAGCCAACTACGGTTCCATATATTTTTTGAATATACTATAGATAAATATAATGATGGAAATACATAGATTAATGGTATTAAACTAATATAGATAAATGCTATACCCCATCTTCCGAGTGCTTTGAAACTAAACAATTTAGCATATTCATATAAGCTTATTGAAAAATATACTAAATATATAAAAGAACCCCCTACAACAATTAGCCATGTTTTATTAAAAGATTTTAAAATAATCACGCTTACAAAAAAATATATAAATGTCAGTATAATGAAATAAAATGTAGTAAATGAGCCTATATTAACAAGGGTTTTTTTCAATGCTCCAAGAGAACTACCTTTTTCTACTTCTCTAATTGCTTCCTTATAATCAGCCGTCATTTCAGTTGCCCTCTTATAAGACTCTTCCTGTGTAATCCCCATATTTAAACAATCATTATATTTATCTAGCATTATGGAGTATAACTCATCACGAACTTCCAGAATCTCCTTTGTTTTAGGGTATAGCAGAAACTTCCTATTTATATATCTTTTTAATTTTTCCTCCATTATAGCCCACTCCCAATCAAATTATTCATAATAATAGTTATTTCCTTCCATTCATTGACTTTCTGAATATATATTTCCCTACCTTGGGGGGTAATTCTATAATATTTTCGCCTTGCACCGCTTTCTTCGTTTCCCCAATAACTTGTAATTAATTTATCTTTTTCCATACGTTTGAAAGCAGTATAAACTGTAGCATCTTTAATATCTATTAATCCTTTTCCGCGCTCTATAATAGTTTTCATAATTTCATAACCATATGAATCATTCTCCATAAGAATGGCTAAAATGATAGTTTCTGTATTTCCTCTCAAAACCTCGCTTGAATAACTCAATTTATCTCCTCCGATACCTAATCAGGTTAGATATATTGTAACCTTATTGCCAATACATGTCAATATATATAATCCTCACTTGAAATGTACTTTTACCTTTAAAAAATTGCTAACTTGACTTTTATTGAAATTCATTGATGAGAAGTTAAAATGAAAAAAATTGATAGAGAACATTCTCTATCAATTTTTTATTTATGAAGTATAGGTGATACTCTTTTATATATTAATAATGTCAATGCTGTTATCATAACACCTTTTAGTAGATTAAAAGGTACTACTGAAATTAGCATCATGGTTTTTAAATCCGTTATATTTTTGTTTATTGCAGTACCCATATCTACAAATACTTGTATATCCTGCCCCATTAGCTTTGCATATAGGGGAAACATTATAAAGTAGTTTGCAAGAGTAATAACTATAGTCATGATTACAGTTCCTAATAATAGCCCTACTACAGCTCTTCCAAAGGTCTTCTTCTTATAATATACAAACCCTGCTGTATAAGCAAATGCAGAACCTACTACAAAATTAGCCAATTCTCCTACTCCACCAGTCGTGCTTCCTTCGATTAAAACATTTAATACATTCTTTAAAAGTTGAATTATTACTCCTGCCATAGGTCCTATGGCAAAGGAACCAATTAAAGATGGTAAGTCACTAATGTCAATCTTCATAAATGTTGGCGCTAAAAATGGCATTGGAATTTCAAAAAACATAAGAATAAAAGAAATTACTCCAAGCACAGAAATCTTTACCATGGTTTTAGTATTCCATGTCTCTTTACTTAATGTGTACATAAAATCCCTCCAAAAGTTTTATTTTCTCGGGATTATCGCAGTTTTGCAACTCAAATCTATTTGCTCACTGTGTTAGGTCATAAAAAAATCCCGAAGAAAATCTCCGGGGTCCAAAAATAGACTAATCAAAATAATTTAAGTCTACTACATCTTCTTCCATCCAGACTGTAACTGTCGGCCTTGGAATCTAACCAAGTCAACCGAATTTATCGGTTCGCGGGCTTTACCGCCGGTGAGGACTTACACCTCCCCCTGAAGATATATCTTAATTTAATTATAAATCTCCATATATCTATTGTCAAGTATTAAGCATCCTCAAAATATAATACTCCCCTCTTTCACAAAACCTTAATCATAGGTTATAATATATATAGATAGGAGAGTGTTTATATTGTTTGATTTAGATGCATGTATTTCTTTTATTACCAATAAAGCAGCTAAAAAAATGGCAGATGAATTCAATGATAGATTGATGAAATTAGGCATAACCAGGGTCCAATGGATAGCCCTTTATTATTTGGGTAAATATGATGGAATCAATCAAAAGGAATTAGGAGATTTAATGGATATAAAGGAATCCACAGTTGCCAGATTAATAGATAGAATGGAAAAGGAAGATTATATTCTTAGAACTAAGGATAAAAATGATAGAAGAATAACTATCATTTCGTTGACAGATAAAGGTAAACATTACAGGGAAGAACTATTACCAGAAGGCCAAAAGATGGCAGATACTTTCACTATGGATATTTCAGAAGAGGAAATTCAAATATTTTTGAAGGTAATAGAAAAAATCTTATTAAATATAGGTCAAAAATTGTGAAAATTTTGTTGACCTATTATATTATACTTGCTATACTAAGTATTAGTATAGCAAGTATAATATAAGGAGGAATTTAAATGTCCAAAGGTCCAAGAGATTATTTAAATGAGTTTATTAACGGTTTACAAGATGTAGGTATTAGTAATGAAAAGCATTTAGGTGCATTCATGAATTTATTAGGCACTACTTATGAAGACGGCGCCCTTGATACTAAAACAAAGGAATTAATAAGTGTTGCAATTGGTGCTTATAATCGTTGTGAATACTGTATAGCCTTCCATGTTTATAAGGCATTAGAAAGCGGTGCTACTAGAGAGGAAATTATGGAGGCCGCTATGGTGGCAGTAGCTTTCGGTGGAGGTCCTTCTATGGCATACTCTTCAACCTTACTTAAAGCCAGCATAGATGAATTTGAAAACGATTTCAAATAATAGGATTGGGAGGAAGTAAAATGATTCTCGAAGTCAAGTTTGAAGGCTTAAATGGAATTAAGAAGGGTAAGGTTACTAAGATTTATAAAAAACCTGGAGATAGCATAGACCCAAATACTCCTTTACTTGCAATAGAAGTAAATAAAACAACAATGGATTTAGATGTGAATGTAAAGGGAGTTATTAAAGATATAAAAGTAAAATTAGGAGCAAATCTAAAATTAGGAGATATTTTGGCAGTAGTAGATGGAGAAGAAGTTCAGATTGAAAAGAAAGAAGAACCTTCCTTTGACTATTTTAAAGGTTTAATAAAGCCTAAAGAAGAAAAGCTAGATGCTAAAGTAGCTATAATAGGTTCAGGTCCCGGTGGTTATGTGGCTGCTATTAGGCTGGCTCAATTAGGGGCAGATGTAATCCTTGTTGAAAAAGATAGCATAGGGGGAACATGCCTAAACAGAGGATGTATACCTACAAAGTCTTTGGTAAAATCTGCAGATGTCTTTAAAAATATTAAGGAATCTCACAACTATGGCTGCAAGGTTGAAAATTATAGTCTAGATATTAATGAGGTAATCTCCAGAAAAAATCAAGTTATTACTCAATTAGGAGAAGGAATTAGTCATTTATTGGAAAAAAACAATATTAAATTTGTTAAAGGCTCTGGTGAAATCTTAGATAAGAATACTGTATTTGTAAAAACCAAATATCTAGAAACTACAATAAAAGCAGAATATATAATTATTGCAACAGGCTCAACTACGAGTAAATTACCGATACCGGGAATTGACTTAGATAATGTATTAGGCAGTACGGAAATAATGGAAATAAATGAACTTCCAAAGGAAATGGTAGTAATCGGCGGTGGAGTAATAGGAATGGAGTTCTCATTTATCTTCAATACCTTTGGTACAAAAGTATCTGTAGTGGAATTCATGGATAGACTTTTACCCGGTCTAGATGAGGATGTATCTCAAGAAATAGAAGAAATTGCTGAAAATAAAGGAATCAGTATATATACTGGTTCTAAGGTAGAAGAAATTATTCAGGACGAGAAGGGAAGATGTATTATTACCTTTACTAATAATGGAAATAAAAAATATTTAACCACAGATAAAGTGCTGATATCAATAGGTAGACAACCATATTTAGATAACCTTGGTATCGATAAATTAGATATGGAATTAAATGATAATAGACGTGGTATAAAGGTTAATGAAAAAATGATGACAAGTATTCCAAATATCTTTGCTGTCGGAGATGCTACTGGAACAATACAATTGGCTCACATAGCTTCTACTCAGGGTGTTGTAGCTGCTAATAATATAATGGGTATAGAAGATAATATGAATTATAATGTTGTGCCAAGTGCTATATTTACAGATCCTGAAATCGCAAGTGTAGGAATTAGTGAAAAATATGCCCTAGATAATAATATGGATATAGAGATAGGAAAGTTCCCTATTGCCTCCAATGGAAAGGCTTTAACATTAGGAGTTTCAGAAGGCTTCGTAAAAATTATTGTTGATAAATCCACTAAGGAAATACTTGGTGCTTCTATAGTAGGTCCAAATGCTACAGATTTAATCAATGAAATATCTATAGCAATGACTAATAAACTTAAGGTAGAGGATTTAACTAAAACAATCCATCCTCACCCAACTACCTCAGAAGCCATATTTGAAGCTCTACTGGACTCAAGCGGAATATGTATACACAATTAATTAGCTTCTAAAAATAAAAAGGCCCTAAATGAAATTTGTATTCCAATTTAGGGCCTTTTTTCATAGCTATAATCCTTCTACCTTTTCTATAGACTCAGCATAATAGGTATTTATAACCTTCATATATCCATTGAACATACTATTTACCTCTTCATTTCCTGTATCAACCAGAAGTGGTCTACCCTCCAGAGCTAAAATTTTATTCTTAGGTGCTACTATTCGGATATTTTCTTTCCCTACTCTTTTGATAACCTCTGCACTAATTTGCTGATTACCTCTTCCAAAGATATAACCCTGACCACCTATAACAGTTACAACTATTTTAGCCTTATATCCGCTGATTATATCTAGAATCTGCTTTTCATTTACATCAGAAGCTATCAATTCCTTATTTTTTACTATATCTATCCCTAATAAAGTATTAGGTAAATTTAGATTTTCCATAATAGGTCGAGTTGATGTTCCAGAACCTATTATAAAGAAAGTATCTGGTTCTTCTTCCATTTCCTCGATAATTCTATCAGCAATTCCATTTAGAGCCTCTTCTTCTGACCCTAATCCACCGCCTGATTTAGTTGTTTGAATTAATTTTGGTTCTAGCGGGATTCTCATATATCCATATAGTCTTGCCGTTACCACACCTTCTCTAAAAGCATCTTCATCTATATCCATTACTTCAGCTTCTATTGTCTCCATATGTTCATCTTGAAGATATTTAAAAGCAATTTCTCCTGCCGCCTTTGGGTGGTTCGCATAAACTCCGGAGTGAATTTTAACTCCTGCCGGTATTCCTACAACTGGCACCCCTGTACCAATGGCAGAATAAATATTTCTAGCAGTACCATCTCCGCCAGCAAATAGTATTAAATCTACTCCTTTCTCAACCATCTTTTTTGCAGCTTCCTCTGTGTCCTTAGGACTAAAATTATTCTTTTCAGTTTCTAATACTATTGGTTCGAATCCTATGTCATTTGCCTCTTCTTCACCCATATTTCCTGGATAGGTGTATATCTCCAGTTCATCTTTAAGAGGTAATAGAACCTTTAATGCCTTTTTGGCCTTATCTGGAGATTCTGGTACTGCTCCAAGGGTTCTAGCCTTTTCTAGAACTTCAGGTCCATCTGTCCCCTTTAATCCTACTCTGCCTCCCATACCTGCAATAGGATTAACTATAAATCCTAGCTTCATATAAACACCTCCAAAATGCAGTGAATAGCTAATAGTGAAAAGTGAATAGTTAAAAAGATTAAAACGCTTTGTATTTTCAACTATTCACTCTTAGTTATTCACTATTCACTATCTTTTATAAACTACTTCTCCATTAATTATTGTAGCAAAGGTTTTACAGTCTATGTCTTTTAATGGATTTCCATCAAATATAGCAATATCTGCATCTTTACCTACTTCAATACTTCCTATTCTATCTTGTAACCCTACTATTTCAGCAGCATTTATTGTAATAGCTTTTAACGCTTCCATTTCAGGAAGTCCTGCATTGTGAGCAAGTCCTGCACATAATGGCAGATGCTGTAAAGGTATTACTGGAGAATCTGTAATTATTGCAAATTTAACTCCTGCTTCGTTTAATATTCTAGGAGTATCAAAAGATTTGTTTTTTAATTCAAATTTAGATCTATTACCAAATGTTGGTCCTACTATAGCAGGTTTTCCTTCCTTAGCTAGTTGGTCAGCTATTAAATGACCTTCTGTACAGTGGTCTAGTGTAATATCTACATCGAATTCTTTAGCTATTCTAATAGCTGTAAATATATCATCAGCCCTATGAGCATGAGCCTTTAAAGGAATTTCCTTCTTAAGAACTGGTATTAGAGCTTCCATCTTCATATCATAATCAGGCATTTTTGAAGGTTCTTCTGCTCTTTCTTTCTTTTCTAGATAAGTCTTTGCCTTAAATAGAGTATCTCTAAGTATTGCAGCTGTAGCCATTCTAGTCATAGGAGATTTGCTTTGAGCATTATATACTCTTTTTGGATTTTCACCAAAAGCTATCTTCATAGCCACTGGGTCTTTTATTATCATATCATCTACTCTATTTCCATAAGTCTTTATAGCTACAAAAGTACCACCTATTACATTTGCACTACCTGGACCAGTTATAGCAGTAGTTACTCCACCTTGGTATGCTTCTTCAAATGAAATATCCATAGGATTGATACTATCGATTGCCCTTAACTGAGGTGTTATAGGATCTGTCATTTCATTTCCATCGTCACCTTCAAATCCTATACTTTCTTCCCACATTCCTAAATGACAATGAGCATCGATAAATCCTGGAGTTACCATTCTACCTTCAGCATCAATTACCTCTGCATCTAGCGGGGCAATTATATCTTTCCCTACTTCTACTATCTTACCCTCTTTTATAAGTATTGAACCATTTTCTATTACATCTCCTGCCATAGTGTATATTGTACCATTTTTAATAAATATCACTAAAATTCCCCCTTATTTTTATTTCGTTACCCTAAATAATATTATATATTTTATATTCTGATTATTCAATGATTATTTACGGGCGAGCAAAACTCGCTCCCTATAATTATGAATTATGAATTGTAAACTGTTAATTGCCTAAGCTTCCTTCATACTTAAAGCGATTCTTCCTCTTTCCATATCTACTTCCACTATTCTAACTTTAACTATATCCCCTACTTTAACAACTTCCTTAGGATGCTTAATAAATCTATTAGAAAGTTGGGATATATGAACTAAGCCGTCTTCTTTTACTCCTATATCCACAAAGGCACCAAAGTCTACTACATTTCTTACAGTACCACTTAGTACCATATCTTTCTTCAAATCTTCTATTTTAAGAACATCTTGCCTCAAAATAGGTTTCGGCATCTCATCTCTAGGGTCTCTCCCTGGCTTTTCAAGTTCTTTGATTATATCCTCAAGGGTTGGAATCCCAATATCTAATTCCTCTGATATCTTTTCTATTTCTCCTTTAGAGTAATCCATCTTAAGTAGCTTTTCTGCTACCTCATAGGATTCTGGATGAACTCCTGTATTATCTAAAGGATTATCACCTCCAGGGATACGCAAGAATCCTGCACATTGGACAAAAGTCTTTTCTCCTAATCCCTTTACCTTGAGGAGTTCTTTCCTGCTGGTAAACTTACCCATTTCTTCTCTAGCTTTAACTAAACTATTTGCAACTCTAGTAGATACTCCAGCTACATATTTTAATAGAGATGGAGATGCAGTATTTAAATCTACTCCTACACTATTTACACAATCCTCTACAACTCCTGTAAGAGCTTCATCAAGTTTCCCTTGGTTTAAATCATGCTGATATTGTCCTACACCAATATGTCTTGGTTCAATTTTCACCAATTCTGCCATAGGATCTTGCAGCCTTCTTCCAATAGATACAGCTCCTCTAATGGATACGTCTAAATCTGGAAATTCTTTTATTCCTACTTCTGATGCAGAATATATTGATGCTCCTGCTTCACTAACTATTATATAGGAGACTTCTCTGTTTACTTCCTTTAACATTTCAGCTACTACCATTTCAGTTTCTCTAGATGCTGTACCATTTCCAATGGATATTATGTCTACACTATACTCTTGGATTAACGCTTTTAACTTAATCTTTGTTTCCTCTATCTTATTTTGAGGCTCTGTAGGATACACTGTAATATAATCTAGCATTTTGCCTGTTTCATCAACTACGGCAACCTTACATCCAGTTCTAAATCCAGGATCTATTGCCATTACGGTTTTTCCTTTAATTGGCGGCTGAAGCAATAACGGTTTTAAGTTTATTGCAAAAACCTTTATAGCTTCCTCTTCAGCTCTTTCTGTTAAGTTATTTCTTATTTCTCTCTCTATTGAAGGAAAGAGTAGTCTCTTATAGCCATCATCCACCGCTCTTTGTATGTAAATTGCAGTATCTTTGCTTTTATCTTTTATCAGTCTATCTCCTAGTAACTCTATTAAATCAACACCATCTATATTTAATGCAACCTTTAACTTTTTATCCTTTTCTCCTCTATTTATAGCTAATATTCTATGATTTGCTATGGCTTTTACAGGCTCTTTATAATCATAATACATCTCATATACAGTTTTTTCTTCCTTGTCTACTCCTTCTACTACTAAAATTCCCTTATCATTAATAATTTTCTTAATGATTTCCCTATTATCCGGATCATCAGATACTATTTCAGCAATAATATCCATAGCACCAGCTAAAGCTTCTTCTTCGTTATTTACTCCCTTTTCTTCATCTATAAAGCTAATTATTCTATTTTTAAATTCTTCCTTATCTAAGGATTGAGTAAATATGATTTCTGCAAGAGGCTCCAAGCCTTTTTCCTTTGCAATAGTAGCTCTAGTTCTTCTCTTTGGTCTAAATGGTCTGTATAAATCATCAATTCTTTGGAGTGTTTCTGAATCTATAATTTCTTTTCTCAGTTCATCAGTAAGTTTTCCCTGCTCATCAATAAGCCTTATAACTTCTTCTTTTCTTGCCTCTAGGTTTCTTAAATAAGTTAACCTATTTGATAAATCTCTTATAACAACGTCTTGTAACTCTCCTGTCTGTTCCTTCCTATATCTGGCTATAAATGGTATAGTATTACCTTCATCTAATAATTCCACTGTATTTTTTACTTGATAAGGTTTTAATTTAAACTCATCAACAAGCACTTTTAAAATATCCATATTCATCTTCCCTCCACTTAATTATCGCAGTCTCGAAACACAAATTTATTTGCAACCTTGCTTTGCTCCGCAGGATATAATTCAGTAGTCCTGTAAGGGCTCTCAGATTCGCATAGATTTGGTCCTAACGGACACTCTCAATAATAAATTCTATTCGTTGCCTTTTCGTCCAATAAGTACTAGCCAATTGTAGACAAAACGAACAGCGAAGCGAACGTTAGTGAGCGTAGCAAGTGTTGCGTTTGACCTACCTACAGTTCACAACCTCTATTTACCCCATAGGGCTTAATTTAGTGGTGTCCGATAGGATCTACGTTCACTGGGTTAGGTCATAAACGAACTTTCCTATTATTAATTATTCGACGTAAAATCAAAAATTCCTCTTTTACTATAAAAAAGCTTTAATAACAAGCAAAGTCTTAAATCCCAAAGTTAAATTAATGTTTGATACTTTACGATTAAAAAGCCCTTTTTATGAAAGGGCTTTTTGTTTTAAATATTCATTTATGAAAATATCAATATCTCCATCCATTACACCATATACATCTCCAACTTCTGCATTGGTTCTATGATCTTTCACCATACTATATGGGTGGAACACATAAGACCTTATTTGTGATCCCCAGCCTATTTGATTATAGCTGCCCTGAAGGTCTTCTATTTTTTCTTTTTGCTCTTCTTCTTTTAATTGTACTAACTTAGCCTTTAGCATATTTAAAGCAGTGTGCCTATTACTGATTTGAGATCTTTCATTTTGACATTGAACTATGATACCCGTGGGAATATGTGTAATTCTCACCGCGGAGTCTGTTGTATTTACGTGCTGACCTCCAGCACCACCAGATCTATAAGTATCTATTTTTAAATCTGAAGGATTAATCTCAATATTTACTTCATCATCTAACTCTGGATATACATCTATACTAGCAAAGGATGTATGCCTCTTTCCAGCAGAGTCAAATGGAGATATTCTTACTAATCTATGAACTCCTTTTTCAGATTTTAAATATCCATATGCATTATATCCCTTTATAAGTAATGTAACAGATTTTATACCACCCTCAGTATCTGCTAAAAGATCCAAGGTTTCAACTTGAAATCCTTTTTGCTCTGCCCATCTTCGATATAACCTTAAGAGCATTTCAGCCCAATCTTGAGCTTCCAATCCTCCTGCTCCAGAGTGTATCGAAAGAATCGCATTATTCTTATCAAACTCACCGGATAATAGGGTACTTAATTTGAATTCATCTGCCTTTATGGACAATTCCTTAAGTCCTGTTTCTATTTCCTTATACATATCATAAGCTTCTTCTTCAAGGACTAAATCTATTAACGTTTCTAAATCCTCTATTGCTTCTATCAAATCATCATACTCTTTAACTTGATTTTTCAAGGACTTAATTTCCTGCATGGTTTTTTGGGCTTTATCTATCTCTTTCCAAAAATCCTCTTCATAGGATTGCTGCTCTAAATCAATAACCTTATCCCTAAGTCCTTGGATGTCAAAGTGAAACACCCAATTCTTCAACAGTCTCTTTTATTTCATTAAGTTTTTCTTTATCTAAATAAATATCCTGCAATATATCACCCCATTTTTTTAGTTAATAGTGAAAAGTGAATAGTGAAAAGTTTTTAGTAGATGTTTAGGGTCTTTTGTCTTTTAACTATTCACTATTAGTTATTCACTATTAACTACTCATTCTGTCCACAGCATTTCTTATATTTCTTTCCACTGCCACATGGACAAGGATCATTTCTTCCTACTTTTTTCTCTTTATTTACAATAGTTTTGCTTATTTCATCTGCATTGGTAGATACAGGTTCTGCTACTTTCTTTCTTTGAACCTTTTCAGGATTTTCTACTTGATAGAGGAATCTTACAGTATCTTCCCAAATACTATGGGTCATTTCATTAAACATATCAAATCCTTCATTCTGATATGCACGAACAGGGTCCTCTTGCCCATATGCTCTAAGACCAATTCCTTGTCTTAACTGATCCATAGCATCTATATGATCCATCCATTTACTATCTACTACTTGAAGCAAAACTACTCTTTCTACTTCTCTAAATCTTTCTTCACCAAAATCTAATTCCTTAGCTTTATATTTTTCTTCAGCCTTTTCAATTATTTTATCTATTAATGCTTCTTTTGTAATACTTTCTATATCTGTGAAAGATAAGAATTTTTTATTGATATCGAAAAGATTCATTACATAATTTTCTAATCCCTCTAGATCCCACTCCTCTGGATATTTACTCTGTCTAGTATATATTTCAATATTATCCATTACTAGAGATTTAGCCATCTCCTGGATATGAGATCTTAAATCTTCTCCCTCTAATACTTTTCTTCTTTCTCCATAGATAACTTCTCTTTGTTTATTCATAACATCATCATATTTTAATACATGCTTTCTAATACCAAAGTTGTTTCCCTCTACCTTCTTTTGGGCATTTTCTATGGATTTTGTAAGCATTGAATGTTCCAAAGGCTCATCTTCTGGCATTTTTAAACCATCTATTAGATTAATTATTCTTTCTCCACCAAATAATCTCATCAAATCATCTTCTAAGGATATGTAAAACCTTGAAGAACCAGGGTCTCCCTGTCTACCAGCACGTCCTCTAAGCTGATTATCTATACGTCTTGACTCATGTCTTTCTGTACCAATTATGTGAAGTCCACCAGCTTCTAATACCTTTTTATTTTCTGCATCAGTTTCTACTTTATATTTATCATGTAATTCTTGATAAGTCTTTCTTGCTGCTAGAACTTCTTCATTATCCGTATCATAGAAACTATCTACTAAAGATAAGATTTCATCTGTAAATCCTTTCTTTCTCATCTCTTGCTTTGCAAGGAATTCAGGATTACCTCCAAGGACTATATCTGTACCTCTACCAGCCATATTGGTAGCTATAGTAACCGAACCGAATCTACCGGCTTGAGCTACTATCTCTGCCTCTCTGTCATGATGCTTTGCATTTAATACTTCATGAGGAATACCTTCTTTTTTTAGCATTTTGGAAAGCAACTCTGATCTTTCAATAGTAATAGTACCTACTAATATAGGCTGACCTGTTGCATGTTTCTCCTTGATCTCTCTTACTACAGCTCTAAACTTAGCTTCTTCACTACGATAAATAACATCTGCTAAATCCTGTCTTATTACAGGTTTATTTGTAGGTATTTCAACTACGTCCATATCATATATTTCTCTAAACTCAGCTTCTTCTGTTTTAGCAGTACCAGTCATACCAGAAAGTTTAGTATACATTCTAAAATAATTTTGGAATGTAATAGTTGCCAGAGTCTTGGACTCACTCTTTACATTTAATTTTTCCTTAGCTTCTATCGCTTGATGAAGTCCATCACTATATCTTCTACCATACATAAGTCTTCCAGTAAATTCATCTACAATAATTACTTCTCCATCTTTCACTACATAATCAATATCTCTCTTCATTATAGATCTAGCTTTTAAAGCCTGATTAACATGATGAGCTATTTCCATATTTTCTATATCGGATAAATTCTCAATACCAAAGAAAGATTCTGCCTTTGCAGTACCCTTTTCAGTAATAGAGCATGACTTAGCTTTTTCGTCTATTACATAATCTACAGTTTCTTCTTTAATTTCTCTATTAAATGGATCCATCTTTTCTTCGCCAGGATCCATTATTCTACTAGTCAATGTTCTTGCAAAGCTATCAGCCATTTCATAAAGCTTTGTAGATTTGTCTCCTGTTCCTGAAATAATAAGAGGGGTTCTAGCCTCATCTACTAGTATACTATCCACTTCGTCAACTATGGCAAAATAAAGCGGTCTTTGAACCATGTCCTCTTTATAGATAACCATATTATCTCTAAGATAATCAAAACCAAATTCATTATTTGTACCATAGGTAATATCGTAATTATAAGCAGCCTTTCTTTCTTGATTACTTATACCATGAACAATACATCCAACTGTAAGACCTAAAAATTCATATACCTTACCCATCCATTCTTTATCTCTTTTGGCTAAGTAATCATTTACTGTAACTATATGAACACCTTTACCTGTTAGGGCATTTAAATATGCTGGTAAGGTAGCCATTAAAGTTTTACCTTCTCCTGTTTTCATCTCTGAGATTCTACCTTGATGAAGTATTATTCCACCAATTAATTGAACTCTAAAATGTTTTATACCAAGTACTCTATATGATGCCTCTCTCACTACTGCAAAAGCCTCTGGTAAAATATCATCAAGGGTTTCATTTTGATTTAATCTATTCTTAAATTCTAATGTCTTTTCTTTTAACTGTTGATCTGTTAATTTTTGCATCTCTCCATCTAGTGATTCTATTTTATCTACTAGAGGTGTAATCTTTTTTAATTCCCTATCGCTATAGGTACCAAATAATTTTTCAAATAGGCTCGCCATTCCAAACCACACCTTTCAACTTCAATATTACAGCTATCATATTATTTTATCACTTATTAATATTCCTTTCAACTATAAGATTGACATAAAAAAGGCAGGGTATACGTCCTGCCTTTTAAGTAATTCTATATTAAAGCTCTGGCTCTATCAATCCATAATTACCGTCTTTTCGTTTATAAACTATACTTACACCTTCATTATCTGAATCTAAGAATACGTAGAAATTATGTCTAAGTAGCTCCATTTGTAATATTGCTTCTTCTGATGACATTGGTTTTAGTCCAAATCTCTTCTTTCTTACTAGTTTTGGTTTTTCGGAATCATCCTCCATTGGTAGAGGCAATACATTTTCAAATCTAATGGTTTCATTATTTTGGTATCTTTTTTGTAATTTTGTCTTATGTTTCCTAATTTGCCTTTCTAATACATCAACTGTCTTATCAATGGATGCATACATATCGTCTGTTGATTCTTCAGCTCTAATAATAGTGCCAGGTAGGTTTATGGTTACCTCAATTATTTTCCTATTCTTTTCTGAACTGAAAGTGACATTTCCCTCAATATCTTTTTGGAAATATTTGTCCAATTTTCCTAGCTTTTTCTCTGTTACATCGCGTAATGCATCTGTTATTTCCATATTTTTTCCAGTGAAATTTAATTTCATAAACCCAGCTCCTTTCATATAAGCATTATAGATAATAGCTTATACTATTTGTTATATATATTACCCTAAAACTTAATATAATAACATTATATTAAGTTTTTTTTAATTTAAAACAAAACATAATATCCTAATTTTATTAACAATTTTTTCTGAAAAATGCATTTTGTTAATAAAATGTGAATTTAAAATTGTGGATTGTGAATTATTTCTGTGGATAATGTGTATAAGTCTGTGTAAAACTGTCAATAATTTAATTTTGTCCTTTTTTACCTGTGGATATATTATGGACAAATGGTGGATAACTATAATAATTACTTTTCTCATAGTATATCTCATTGAAGTATCTCTAAAAAATCTATTTAAAACATAATATATTCTTTATCTTATATATTTTACTAAATGCTTATTAAACCTCTGCCTAACTCCTAAAAAATATATCCCTTGCACTATAAAAAATCCAATTAATACTACAACAGATTTAGAGCCTATAATATCCTGAGAGGATGATTTTAACATCTCTATAGCTATTAAAGAATGGATTGCAGCAACAATATATGGAGTAAAGAATAAAATGGCCGTTTCAATTGTTGTAACTTTTTTTAACTCTTTATTGGATAAACCCAGTTTTGAAATATTTTTATATTTTTCCTTTTCATCATTTAGAGAACTATAAAATCTAAAATATAAAAAGCTTCCTGCTCCTATAAAGAATATTACTCAAATAAAAAATCCAATATATAATAATATATTTGCTTGCTGTAGTTCTACTTCATACATGTCTCCGGCTGTAAGGAATATAAAAGGGTCTTCGTATTTATGCTGAAATTCATTTTTCAAGGATACAGCTATCTCTCCCGTTTCCGTCCATCTTTCTGTATCATAAAGATATACTTTCTCTATATTGCCTTTTAAACTATTAAAAGTCTGGTCATCCACTACTATGATAGTATTTAATAAGCCTTGAGTAACTACATTTTCATCTATAGTATCTACTATATTAAACTTTAATCCATTCCTATCTAGATAAACTTCTGAATAGAATGCTTTTACTTTTTCCCATTCTCTCCTGTCCATATAAGAATTTATTAATACTCCTTCACTTTCATTAACATTTATATCTTTTATACCTAAGGCATATCCCATATTATTAAAGTCTGATTGTTTTATTGCATAGAAATCTTTTTTGCCTTCCATTGTATCCTTTATATATTCTATCTCGTATTTGCCATAAGAAAACCCTTTAGCTTTGAGACTTTCTTCTATTCTGGACAAATGGGTGAATTCCACTTGATTTCCTTCCATGGATACATAGGTAAAAGGAAATGGAAAGTGAATCTTAGTTGAAGAAACCTGATTAGTCTTCATTGAATAAAGTAAACCTACAGATATAAAAGTTACGGCAGAAGTGATAGACACTAAAAATAACATTCTTGCATTATCTTTTATTTTATAAGAAAGATTAGAAATCCATAGTAAATTTGTTTTATTTAAATAAATCTTTTTGTTTTTTTTCAATAGATTCAATACAAGTACACTAAATTGATTAAATAACAGTAGAGTACCTAAAACTATTAATCCCACCATTAAATAGGGAACAAAGCTTTGTGTATATCTATCTCCTGTTAAACCTAAATAGTATCCAGAACCTATCATAAAAATAGATATCAAGGCTAATGATATTGAAATTTTAGGAGCTTTCTTAGGTTTTTTTCCTGCCTTTAAAAGTTCCACTGTCTTTTCCATACTAATTAGTTTTGGTGTAATAAATGAAATCAGTATAAAAATTATAGAAAAACAGATAGTAGTCAGGGCTATAGCTTTTAATGGAAAATAAAAACCTAAATTTTCAACTCCTAAGAACTTGCTAGTGAACATCAAAAATAGTTTAGATAAAGCCAATCCAATTATCAAACCTGATAAAATAGATAAAACTCCTATCATTATATTTTCAACAAATATTAGTCTATTAAAATCTTTCTTAGTCATTCCCAATATAGTTAAAATTCCAAATTCTTTCTTTCTAGCTTTCAAAAATGTACTTAATGAATATAGTACAAATAAAAAAGCAAAGGAAAAAATTATAACCTCTCCTATAGTTAAAGCTATAAATATTGAAGACCCAGTTTCATAGGAGCTAAATAATAATGGATGGAATAAAGATATTGCAAAAGAAAAAAATATAAATACTGCAAATATACAACTAAAAAAATATGCAGTATAAGCATTCATATTTCTTTTAATATTATTAAAAGCCAATTGATGTAAAGTC
Organism: uncultured Tissierella sp.; assembly: GCF_902479755.1. Taxonomy (NCBI): domain Bacteria; kingdom Bacillati; phylum Bacillota; class Tissierellia; order Tissierellales; family Tissierellaceae; genus Tissierella; species uncultured Tissierella sp. The sequence goes on from NZ_CABSQO010000001.1 coordinate 304,909, forward strand.
ATTTTTATCTCCTCCTAACAAGGAAAGAATATCCATGATTTCTTGATAGAATAATTCTCGTTTATTTCCACGATAAATTTCATTATATAGCTCTCCATCCTTTATAAATATTACCCTATGACAAAAACTAGCTGTATACGGATCATGAGTAACCATTAAAGTAGTAACCTTTTCTTTAACATTTATATTATAAAATAGTTCCATAACATCCTTAGCCGCCTTAGAATCCAAGTTTCCAGTTGGTTCATCAGCTAATAATAGACTGGGACTATTTATTATTGCCCTGGCAATTGCTGCTCTCTGAGCTTGCCCTCCAGATATTTCATAAGTTCTCTTATCCAGTATTTCTTCAATCCCTAATTTTTTCACTATTTCTTTGAGCTTTTCTTCCATCTCTTTTACTGGATATTTATCCAAAGTCAAAGGAAGTATTATATTTTCCCCTATAGTTAGGGTATCTAATAGATTAAAATCCTGAAATACAAAACCTAATTCTTTCCTTCTAAACATAGCTAATTCACTATTATTTAAATCATGAGGATTAGAACCATTAATAATCACTTCTCCTGATGTAGGTAAATCAATAGTAGATATAATATTCAATAATGTAGTCTTTCCACTTCCTGATGGTCCCATTATACCGACAAATTCTCCCTCTTCAATATTAAGGTTAATATTTTTCAAGGCTTTATAGGCGACTTTGCCTTCATATACTTTATTAAGTTTGCTTATTTTAAGTATTTCTCTCATATATGCCATTCCTCTCTTATATAATATAGCCTTATTATATTATCCCTTGAAAATATCTACTATCGACTTTTATTTCATCTATATTACATCTTTGTAATCTTAGTTAAATATTATCCTCACAGTAGTTCCTAAGTTTTCTTTCGATTCAATCTCTATATCATGAGATAATTTTTTACATACTTCTTCAACGATATATAACCCCATCCCAGTAGACTCTCCAAATCTTCTTCCATTCTCTCCAGTATAAAAAGGCTGAAAAACTCTTTTTATATCTTTTTTAGGAATCCCTACCCCTCTATCAATTATTTCTAATTTTACTTCATCCAATTCCTTATAGACTTTTATATATATTTTGTTACTTTTCATATAGGAATATTTAACACCATTTGTAATTAGTTGCTCAAGAATGAACATAAACCACTTGGAATCTGAAAAAACAGTTAAATTCTCTTGAATATCTATCTCTGGAAAAACATTATTTATAATAAAATATCTCTTCATATCATTGATAACTTGTTTTATCAAGGGCTCTATCATTATCTTATCAGCATGAAAATCATGAGTAAAAGCATCAAGCCGTGCCATATACAAAGCCATATCTAATCCTCTATTTAACTTTTCTAATTCATTCTTTATATTATCCATATAGAGCTCATTTTCATTTTCCTGTACTATTAAATTTATTACAGAAAGAGGTGTTTTCATTTGATGTGCCCATTGATTTATAAAGGTTAAATTTTCTTTTTGTTTGTCTTTATATTTTTCAATATCTTTTTGATATAATCTATATTGCTCTCTTAATAAATTATTTATTTCTATTGATAATGGAGATATTCCTAAGGAAACTAAAATCTCTTCCATATTTTTAGATTTTGACGATAATCTTTTATATAGTTCTCTATTTGAAGAATACTTATATATTAAAAAGAAAAAAAGTATAAACAAACATAAGAAAATAAAATATATCCTATTTGAAAAGCTGTCAATCCCTCCTATCCAATTATAAAAAATAAATAATATAGAAA